>NZ_JAAXLT010000079.1 GCF_013285555.1 Candidatus Cyanaurora vandensis
GCTGGGGGTTGGGGGCGGCGGTTGAGCACCATGACTCTTTTTACCATTCCTGTAGGGTTGCTATATATGGGTTCCGCTTCTGATAACTGATAAGACCTGTCTTGCCTTCTATTCTACCTGCAAGCGTAGGACATCAATCTGAGCGCAGTAGGCTCGTAGCTAAAAACCTGGGGTAGGACTGTCAATTATTTTGCGTAAACAGTTGGGTAAACAGACGGTGCTCAAACAAAATCATGAAGCGACTTAACGCTGCTTTCTAAGCCTGGATGGGTCGTGTCCACCGACTGGCTACCTGCTGTGGACCTAGGTACAACGCTTTGAGGGCCGTCTCATCGCTCAGGAACACTCGCCTATGACCTTGCCGATGGTCGCATGGACTCTAGTGGTGTAAATCACCCGCCGAATCTCCCCAGGGAATTGCAGAAACGGTACCACCTGTTCCTAGTCCGTTCGCCGCCGCCTGCACGCTGGCGGCTTGACAGAGTCGGCTGTCACTCCCTTGTCGTCCTTGTTGCTAACAAAGCGCAGACTACTACGCACGTGAGGGTAAAGACCATTTACACAAACTAATTTTCAGTCCCAGTGATTAGCAGTTGTCGAAACCTCTTTACTAAGTGGAAATCCCCCCCGAGCTAGAGGTATTACTTAGAGAATTCTGAGACATTGGGTAGTGTCACAAGCGTATCCCTCAGGAGGATCTCATGGGTTTACAAGACCGGGCTGAAGCTACGGGTAAGAACGTCGAAGGTAAAGTTCAGGAAGCTTGGGGTGAACTGACGGGCGATCCCAAGGATAAGCTCGAAGGTCAAGCCAAACAAGCCAAAGCTGCGGCTGAACATGCCAAGGAAGACGTGAAAGACAACGTGAAAGATACCATTGACCGCGTTTAATTATTAATGAGTGGACCGTGCTTCTTGTAAGATAACGCGGTCCACAAATTTTTTAATTAAGCCATTGGCTTCAGGGGTTTCTCTGATGTTAGCGATAATATTTTCTAAAGGTTTAGGATCTTTAAGATAGCGATTTAGATAACGCTTCAGACGATTGCTCAGGTCCACGTCATCCATCTCAGGATGGAACTGAAACCCATAGAAAGGTTTATCCGCCACCCGCAGGGCTTGGTATGGACACTGCTCAGTAGCCGCCAGCAAAATACATCCTGCCGGGAAAACTGCTGCCCGTTCCTTGTGCCCACAGACCACCCAGGCATCCTGAGGGAAGTCATGGAATAACAGGTCAGTCTGGGCCGCCGCCGTCAAGCGCAGCGGGAAAGTACCTAATTCCATCCCCGCCTCATCCAATATCACCCGACCACCGAGAGCTTCCACCACCACCTGAAAGCCGAAGCAGGAAGCCAATACCGGGAACGATTGGTCTAGACAGTGGAGCAAAAGGGCTTTGAGGTCTTGAACAAACGGGTATTGCTCGGGTTGCAGGACAGAGGCATCGCTCGACCCACCGATAAACAAGGCATCGTACCCCTGGACGCAGGCAAGTGGGAGGGCTTGCTCAAAGACATTGAGCGTGGTGAACTGGATGAGTTTCAACTCGCTGTAGCGTACGAACTCCGCCAATTCTTCTTCACAGGTAAGACTATCTTGACGGATTTGGACTAGCAGGATTCTGAGGTCAGACATCTACACGCCGTAGGTCCGCTGGAGATACTGCTGGATGTCCACACTCTCAAACATTGCCGTCCCGGTGTTGGGGTCTACAAGATAAGGGACCTGCATTTTGCCGACCTTTTGGATGAAGGCTGGACGGCTGGGGCTATCGCGGGAGACATTGTGGAGGAGGTAGGGGATTTCCAGTTCACAGAGGGTCTCGCGTACCAAGCGGCAAAAGGGCGAAGCTTCATAACTCCATAGTTCGAGGGGCTGCTCCGGGGCACGAGAGGGCCGCGCATCCTGACCCTTCCCCATCCGCACGACTGTCGCCAGCCCAGAACCCACCATCACCAAGGGGTTCGATAGGATATCGGGGACATTACCATCGCCATAGGTCGTAAAGAGATAGCGCACAATATCATCGGACTCGTACATGGCCCGGTCCGTATTGGGGTCCACCAGATAGGGAAATAGCAGTTTGCCGCCCTTAGTTTGGGCCGTGGGGCGATAGCGGGTACCACCTTTAGGGCAGGGATAGACCATTACTTCTAGATCGAGGATCGTCAGGGCTTCCCGGACTTTACGGCAAAAAGGACAGGCTTCAAATTCATACAGGGCTAAGGGTTGCTCAGGACGGAGACCAAGAGGTCCGACCCACGCACTACTCCCCAACCGCGCAAAGGTGGCAACAACTGAACTACCAAGATCTAAAACGTCCATGCTGGTCCGGGTATAGGGCGGCTCTACTTTATCCCAGGGCCGGGTCACTGACAATGTACGCTAGAGGGAAATTGGGTTGCTCATGCTGCGCCGCTTAATTATTGAAATGGGGATGGGAGTAGACCAGCACGGACAAGAACCGACCGTAGCCTGCGCCCGCGCCGTCCGTAATGCCATTGCCCATAATGCACTGCCAGGGGTGTGGGAGGTGGCGGGTCTGACCGATCCCGACCAGATGGTAGTCGAGGTCCGAGTCGCTGTGCCCTACCCTGAACAAGTCCGCGTTGAGGAAGTCCTCGCTGTCCTCCCCTTTGGTCAAAAGTCCCTACAGGTGGAAGCGGGCGGCATGATTGTCCACGGCAGGGCAATCCCCGGCCTCCAGGACCGCAATGACGAGATGCTGGTTGCCGTGGCTGCTGTAACCGTCTGGGTAGAAGTAACCTAGCTTTGAGCCCTGACCCCTCAGGATTTAACAAGGGAATCTCAAGGGTGATCTATACTCAGCTACGCAGGTAGTAACGATTCCTACCACCCGAAAAATAGTTCTCATCGTCTATAACTCTGCTGCAATTTTCTCAGACCAGTCCTCGCCCGTCTCGAGTCGGGCTAATTTGAACAAACACTTACCTAGTTCTGGAGGCTTGAACCAAAATTTTTCTTTAGTACCCATCTCTTCAGGTGCTTTAGTGATATCTCCAGGAACTTTAAATCCTGAAAACTCGCTCATCAAAGCCTCTGGATCACTTGTTGCATCCATACTACGGGGTAAGTGATCATGCACTCCACGCCATCTGTAGGTACCCAGGTTGTGAAAACTTTAGCTCCACAGCCGCACCCCCACCAAGGCCAACAGCAACACCATTCCCCCCCAAACCGACCAGCCCAGCCAGCGCGGACCCACGGGCAAGAGCAACCCCGTCCCCACACTCCCCAACCCGACCACCACCGCCGACCCCACCCAAGAAGTGTGAAACATAAACGCTAAAATCACCGCCGCATAAACCATCGCCACCGCCGGAGCCAGCGTTCCCCCCGCCGGAAGTAAGTAGCGCACCAGAAGGACCCACAGCACCGCCACCGCCAACCAGCCCCAATAGCCCCAACTAAAAAAACTAAAAAGCCACCACCCCACCCCTTGCCCGAGATCCTCGACCGTCAACAACCCCAGGTACAATAACCGCACCGTAGTCACACAGCCCCCCAGAGCCAACAAAAAGCTCAAGGTGACATCCCAATCCCGGTCTGTGAAACGATAAATCAGCCCAACTCCATGCTCTCTCTCTAGCATTGTCGGGGGATCACGGGTAAATGTGCCCACATCTCGAGAGCCGTGTCCGATAATAAACCCATGGGCTCAGGTGAAAAATGAAAAATTTTGATGCGGTAGTGATGTCCACCTACGGACGTTTCCCGGTTGCCATGGCGCGTGGGGCGGGCTGTCGGCTGTGGGATACCGAGGGCCGGAGCTACCTAGATTGCGTCGCCGGGATTGCCACCTGTGCCCTAGGCCACAGTCATCCCGCCATGGTCCAAGCCATCACTGCCCAAGCAAGCCGCCTCATTCATGTCTCCAATCTTTATTACATCCCCGAACAGGGCCAACTCGCCCAATGGTTAGTTGACCGCTCCGTCGCCGACCAAGTATTTTTTGCTAACTCCGGGGCTGAGGCCAACGAGGGCGCGATTAAATTGGCCCGTAAATACGCCCTCACCCGACGCGGAATCAGCCAGCCAGAAATTATTACCGCCCACCAGAGTTTCCACGGACGGACCATGGGCACCGTGACCGCCACCGGTCAGCCCAAATACCAAAAATATTTCGCGCCCCTCCTACCGGGCTTCCACCATGTCCCCTATAACGACTTCACCGCCCTGGAAGCCGCTTTGAACCCCAATACGGCAGCAATTTTGCTGGAGCCCTTGCAGGGTGAGGGGGGCGTCCTCCCCGGTGAACGCGACTATTTCCAGGCCGTGCGTCGGATCTGTGATGAGCGCGATATGGTCTTAATTCTGGATGAAGTCCAAGTCGGGATGGGCCGCACGGGTAATCTCTGGGCCTATCAACACCTCGGCATCGAACCGGATGTCTTCACCCTCGCCAAAGCCCTCGGCGGTGGTATCCCGATTGGAGCCCTGTGTGCGCGTTCCAAGTTTGCCGTCTTTGAACCGGGCGACCACGCGAGCACTTTTGGCGGCAATCCCTTCGCCTGTGGGGTCGCCCTCGCTGTCTGTGAAACCCTAGAAACCCAGAACTTGATTGCCAATGCCCGACTGCGGGGCGAACAACTACAGCAGGGTCTCACCCAATTAGTCCATCAGTTCCCAGAACAATTGGCGGGTGTGCGCGGCTGGGGCTTAATCCAGGGGTTAATTCTTAAAGACAACAACGCCGTAGCCGTGGTCCAACGCTGTCTAGAACAGGGTTTACTCGTAGTTGCCGCCGGACCCCAGGTTGTACGTTTCGTGCCGCCCCTTATCATCACGGCGGCTGAAGTTGAGGAAGCCCTGCACAGTCTAGCCATGGCATTGGAGGCCCCTCCGCCCCACTCGTGGGGAACCAAGGCAAAAGAAGGGATTTACGCCTCTGCTCCACTTGTGGGGGAGGGGCCTCCAATGCCATGGCTAGAC
>NZ_JAAXLT010000080.1 GCF_013285555.1 Candidatus Cyanaurora vandensis
GCAAAAGCTGTGCATAACCCCGCCAGCGGATGCCGACCAACCCCCGCACACAGTACCGCCCCCAGAGGAAGTAAGAATGACAAAGCCCGCATCCACCGCCGCCGAACTCATCACCCCCGTAAAAACAAGTGCCCCCGTGAGTAGACCGGGCGGGACCGAGACCACTAAGAGTTTCAGTAAGGTGACGATTAGCCCCGCCCGCTCCGCCACGCCAATCCCCAGCATGGCAACCAAGACCCCCCCCAAGGGCGGGAGCCTCGTGAAGTTGGTGACAGCCTCCGTCAAGATCCGCCGCAACTGCGCCGGGGCTAAGAGGTTAACCGCCGTAACCGGAACTTGGGTCGTGGGATGAATCAGGGTCCAGCCCGTCTGAGCCACCAACCAACTGACTAGGGGTACCGCTAGGGCCAGCCAGAAAAATAAGGTCAGGGGGTGGGGTAAACGGTTGCCGATAGCCTTGATCCCATCGAGCCAACCATCCACCCAGTTCCGCTGACTGAGACGGGATTGTTCAGTTGCCATCGGCCTCCCCCAAATACATTGGGGTTAGTCTACCCTACCTAGTCGAAACGCCTCGTCAGCCCGTCTCAAATTGCGGTATTTTAACGAGGGCTAGCACTAGAGGTGAGCGTGGGTAAGCGGTGGTTTGTAATTCTTGTCTGGATGTTGTGGGTAGTTCCGGTCCTAGCGTCGCTAGAAGACCCTGGTCCCTACGCGGTGGGTTGGCGGGATGTGGTCTTCACGGATGCTAACTTTGGGCGTGGACAGGTGCGCGGACGGATCTATTACCCAGCCCTCACGCTCGGCACCGACACCGCCCCTAACCCAGCCGCCGGTCCCTACCCCTTGACTGCGTTTCAGCATGGGTACTTGGAATCTCCCGAGGATTACGACAGCCTCAATATCCACACTGCCAGTTGGGGGTTTGTGGTGGCCTCGATTGGGACAGAGACCAGTCTCCGGGCGACGATGCAGGAAGAAGCCCGCGATACCCGCGCCCTCTTGCATTGGGTAAACGACGAGGGCGATGACCCGAGTAGTTTTTTGTATCAGATGAGTCGAGAGGGTGACTGGGGAGCGACGGGGCATTCCATGGGCGGCGGTTCCCTGATGTACCTAATTAGCTACGAACCCCGCGTCCGCACGATTATCCCACTCCAGTCCTACCGGGGTCCGCTCTTGGGTGGTAGTAGCGGCGGGAGCCAGAACCTCAAAAATTTCACCGGGTCGGTCTTCTTTGTGGCGGGGAGTGTGGATTTTGTCGTCCCTGCTGATTTGGTTTACGCCTATTTCACCGAGGCCGATACCAGCCGCCGCAACTTTTATACGCTGGTCCAGGGCATGGGTCACGTCGGACCCACTGACTTCCCGCCTACCAACGAACCGCTGCCAGCGGCGGACCAGCTACGGTTACACCGCCGCTTTGTGACCGGGTTTTTGCGAGCGGAGCTACTGGGCCAGCAAAATCTCTACGCCGAACTGCTCGGTGAAGGCACCCAGGACGAACCTGTTCAACAGCAATCCGCCAGTCTGGAACCCGCTCTGTGGGTTGCCCCCAGTAAATTCAAGCCTGGGGCCTTAGTCGTGGGTCTCGCCGGAGCCGGGGGTGAGCAGAGCGTCCTAGGATTTTCTGAAGCTACCGCTCAAATCCCGACCCCCCTCGGTACCCTGGGACTTGACCCCAGCCAGGGTGGTCTACTTGCCAAGACGGTACTGACGGATGCCGGGATTACGGAGAGTCTTTTTACGACGGACTACCCCAGTGGCACGAGTCTCTACTTTCAGGGAGCTGCCCGCGCAACCAATTCCGGGAGCGTGACACGGGTTGAAGGGACCGTCGTTCCCTAGTTGGTGGGTGCTTTTAGTTTGGTGGGTGGAGGCACGATGAATTGGGCAGGGACGGCCTTTTGACTCGTTGGGGGCGGGGCTAGCACCCGCACGGGGAGCCGTTTTAGTTTGGGCAGGGGCGGCAGTGGCTTGAAGGTAATCGGAGCGATTTTGCGGGTCTTGGGAGGGATGACCGGGACTGGGGCGACCGTGACGACTGGCGCGGGCGGGGGGGCATACCGCTCGTTGAGACGGCGGACTTCCTCCGGGGTCAGGTTACTGGGATAGAGGGTCAGGGCTTCCTCTTGGGTGATGACCCCTTGTTTAATCAAAGCTTCTAGGCCCGGTGGCAAATCTTGAGCCGCCACTGGCGTACACAGGGCTAAAAGAAGGACTATCCGTCGCATGATAATCGCCTAGACTTCCCTCTCATGGTAAACACTAGTTTCATGAGATGTCGTCGGTAAAATGTTGTAGGTTGTGGGCCGGATTGCCGCCAAGCAGGAGACGACTGCTACCATTGAGGTAGAGGACCGAGCAAAAAGTCTGGTTTGGACTGAATCAAACCCCGTGCTCGACCGAGACACTGCGTTATCACTTTCACACCCAAGTTGCGGCTGGCTGAGGGTCTTTCCCTCGCAATAGCTGCTAACTGCATCACGGAGGGTTTATGCTTACCCTATCGATAACTTCGCGTCAACTGAGTTTAGTTCTACCCTTGAGGGCAGTGGGTTTACGTGACTTGCCTCTGGTTGGCGGTAAGACCGCTTCCTTGGGGGAGATGATCCAACATTTAACGCCCCAGGGTATCCGTATTCCCGACGGGTTTGCGATTACAGCTACGGGATATCGGCACTTCTTGACAGAAGCTGGACTTGGGGAGCCGTTGCGTGAAATTTTTGCAGATTTAAAGGTAGAAGATGTAGTGAACTTGCAGGTACGGGGTGAACAGGCCCGGAATTTATTGTTGGATACCCCGTTACCAGCGGATTTAGTCGCGGCAATTGGTGCGGGCTATCGGCAACTCGAAGCGCAGTACGGACCCGGCCTAGCCGTGGCAGTGCGTTCTAGTGCGACGGCTGAGGACCTACCCGATGCCAGTTTCGCGGGTCAGCAAGATAGTTACCTCAATATCCGGGGAGAGCAAGCGTTATTGGTGGCCTGTCAGCGATGTTTTGCCTCGCTTTTTAATGACCGGGCGATTGCATACCGGGCGGAACGGGGCTTTGACCACCTAGAAGTCGCCCTGGCAATTTGCGTACAGAAGATGGTCCCCTCGGCGGCAGCGGGGGTGATGTTTTCACTAGATCCCCAGAGTGGATTGCGCTCGGTGGTCTTAATCAACGCCGCCTACGGTTTAGGCGAGAATGTCGTCCAAGGTACGGTCAACCCCGACGAATATGTCGTCTTTAAACCAACACTCCACCAGGGTTATCGCCCGGTCCTGCGCAAACACTTGGGCCAAAAACATTTACAGATGGTCTACGAAAAGGACCAGGGGACCGATAACCGCCCGGTCTCGCTGGGGCAGCAACAGCAATACTGTCTCAACGATGAGGAAATCCTGCAACTCGCGCGGTGGGCCTGTGTGATTGAAGACTATTACAGTCAACTGCACGGCACCCCGACCCCGATGGATATGGAATGGGCCAAAGACGAGAACACGGGGGAGATCTTCATTGTCCAAGCCCGCCCCGAGACCGTCCAATCCCAGCAACCCCACCACCAACTCCACCAGTACCAACTCAGTCAACACCCCGCTCCGCTCCTGAGCGGACAGGGGGTCGGTCAAGGCGTTGGTCAAGGACAGGTCCGTGTTATTACGACCGCCGACCTGGACCAGTTCCAGCCCGGTGAAGTCTTGGTTACGACCCGGACGGACCCGGACTGGGAACCGATTATGAAGCGGGCGGCGGCAATTGTCACGGACCAAGGCGGGCGCACTTGCCATGCGGCGATCATTGCCCGCGAACTGGGTATCCCCGCGATCGTCGGGACCGAGACGGCGACCCAATCACTCACTAACGGACAGGCGGTCACGGTCTCCTGTGCAGAGGGTGAGACGGGGTATGTGTATCCGGGACTCGTACCCTTCACCCATGAAACGCTGACCCTGAACGACCTCCCGCCCACGCGCACCCAGCTACTTTTGAACGTGGGCAATCCCGCCGAGGCTTTTGCGTTGGCCCGTCTCCCTACCGATGGGGTGGGTTTGACCCGACTGGAGTTCATCATCGCCAACCAGATCCAGGCCCACCCCTTGGCCCTCCTGTACCCCGAACGACTCAACCCGGCGGACCAAGCCCGGATTGAGCAATTGACCGTGGGCTATCTAGACAAGGCCCAATATTTCGTGGAGAAACTGACGCGGGGGGTCGGGACGATCGCGGCGGCTTTTTATCCGCGTCCGGTGGTGGTACGGCTGTCGGATTTTAAGAGTAACGAGTACGCCCGTTTGGTCGGGGGTGCAGTCTTTGAACCCCAGGAGGAGAACCCGATGCTGGGTTGGCGCGGGGCCGCTCGGTACCTGGACCCCCGTTACGAAGCCGCCTTTGCCCTCGAGTGTCAGGCCCTCCGTCAGGTCCGCGAAACCTTGGGTCTCACTAATGTCATTGTGATGGTGCCTTTTTGTCGGACTCCAGCGGAGGGAAGGGCCGTTCTAGCCGCGATGGCCCGTCATGGTCTCCAGCAGGGCCAAAATGGACTCCAGGTCTACGTGATGGCGGAGTTGCCGAGTAATATCGTGCTGGCGGACCAGTTCTGTGCCATTTTTGATGGTTTCTCGATTGGCTCCAATGACCTGACCCAACTGACCCTGGGGCTAGACCGGGATTCGAGTCTAGTCGCCCATCTCTTTGACGAGCGCAATGAAGCAATTCAACGGATGGTGCAACATCTGATCCAGACTGCCCACGCCCACGGACGCAAGGTCGGCATCTGTGGACAGGCCCCCAGCGATTACCCAGAGTTTGCGCGTTTCTTGGTAGACCATCAGATTGACTCGCTCAGCCTCAACGCCGACAGTCTCCTCAAAACTAAGTTACTCGTGGCACAACAGGAGGAAATCCCCCATTGAACAAGGGCCAAGACCTCCTGGTAGAGCCGGTAGGTGCTGGGCGGCTTCATGAGCGTAGGTGCATCACCGCTCCATCGGGTAGGGGCGTGATGCATGAGAGATAGACCCCTAAGGAATTAAAGGGATGACGGTTTTGAGTAGTTTGCGTAAGCGTAGCAGCGTAATTAGACCTTGCAGTTTGCCATTGGGACGGGCGGGGTTGGGTTGTTGGAGGTCGGCTTGGAGCGCGGCGTACTCCCCCAGGGTCAAAACCCGATTGTCCATAGGCGACCGGGCATAGTCCAAGACCTCTAACCGGGCCACCTCCTCGACAAGCTCCGGTTCCTCGGCCCGGACGCTCAGCCTCCCCAAGATTAGCAACACTACTAACACACGCATCATCATGGCAGTCACCTTAGCTCACCGGGATTTCGCCGCCAACAATGTCGTGATAAAGCCGTTGCGGTCAATGATTCGTAAACGGTTGTGATTGGCATCGGCAATCAACAGTTGCCCCCGTGCATCCAGAGCCAAACCGTAGGGCGCGTTCAATTGAGCTTGCAGCGCGGGTTTACTATCGCCTAACCGCCCCTGAGGAGCCACGCCCGCCACGCCCCGTTGGACTCCCTGCGACCAACTCAGGACTTGGTTCTTGCCAATATCACTGATATAAATCGTCTCCCCGTCCGCACAGGCCACCGCCAGACCCGTAGGCCGTCCCAAGTTCTTCACTAAAGTCGTCACTCGCCCCCCATCAATCCGTTTCACACTGCGCGAACCCAGGTCTGTGAAAACCACTCGCCTCTGACAATCGAGCGTTATCCCCCACGGTGAATTGAGATCGGCTTGTTGGGCTGGTGTACCGTCAGGGCTAAATCCGGGTCGCCCCGTCCCGCCTAGCGTTGTGATTTTGCCCTGGGGGTCTACCTGACGAATACGGTGGTTGGCGTAGTCCGCAATGTAGAGATAACCCCGGTCCACCGCAACTCCCACCGGGCTATTGAGTTGCGCTAGCTCCGCCGCCCCGTTATCCCCGTCAAATCCGGGTCGCCCCGTCCCGACGACAGTGGTAATCTGCCCTTGGGGGTCCACGCGGCGGATACGGTGGTTGCCGTGGTCTGCTAGGTACAAGTTCCCCACCGTATCCCGCGCCACCCCCATCACATACATCC
>NZ_JAAXLT010000081.1 GCF_013285555.1 Candidatus Cyanaurora vandensis
CTAAAGAGCGGCGCGGTGATAATAGCCCCAATCAGGACCCCCAGCGTCCCCAAAACATTCTTCCAGGTACTCAAGTTCAGTCGCGCTTGGGGCGTAGTTGCTAGTTCCGGCAGCGTACTGTCATAGGGAATACCCACACAACTGAGCGCACCATAAAAAACCGTACTTACCACCCCGAAATACAACCCATTCACCCAACCACTCGTCGCCATCGGCGGAGTCCAAAGCAAGACTAGAGCCACCACCGCCACCGGAGCCGCCAACAGCAAAAAGGGTTTACGCCGTCCCCAAGGACCCCGGCTCTGGTCACTCCATCGCCCAATCCAAGGGTCCACCAAGGCATCCACTAGACGACCGACCGTCAATAAAACCCCGACTAAGGGAGCCGCCAGATAGACCGTGCGCCCAGCCTCCGGCGGTGGTGCCCAGAAATATAATAACCAAGTGGCAACCGCGACCTGGAGGAGGTTAATTCCCAAAGAGGCCATGCTATAGCGGAGGGTAGTCATGCCCGTACCATACTGTAACGACTAGCCTAAAGAAAGTTGGATACATGCCCTATTCACTCAAGACCAGTGATGGTGAAAAACCGTTATCTGGCCCTAGGCTAGAAAGAAAGGAGTCAAACCATAAACTGGTCAAAAATGTAGGGGTAGCGACGATTCTCAAGACCCAATTGGGAGAGGGTGAAGCTGAAGCTATTGCCTTAGCATTGGCTCAAATGGGTTTTCGGGTATCGTCAGGATTGCAACGTAAACTTTGGAGTTAGCGGGAGAAGCATGAAATTAGAGTGTCATCCAGTTGGTATTTCTCTGACTGTGCAAGCTTCAATGAGCATCAGTCCCGGATGACTTCTAGCGAAAATCCATAGGAAGTGTCGTAGCGTAATGCCGAGTTTTGCCATTGGACTTGGGCACTCAGGCGCAGGAGTGGGGAGATAGCATACCCAAAGGAAAGCTGGATGCGGCCCACGGGGAGACCTTGTTCACTTAAGACTAAAGATTGCGAAAAACTGATATCTGCTGCTTGCGGAGCCGTCAAGACCCAGCGCGTCCCGAGTTCCGGTCCCCGAAAAGCTAGCCCATCCACCACCAAAGAACGATAGCCGACCACCGGAGCTATATTGAGTTGTGAACCTAGGGGTAATAGATAAAACCTAGCGTGAGCTCCCCACTGGCGATTGTCGGTGTACAGAGATTGACCGTACTCAGTGCTGAGACTAACTGGACCGTTAGCAATAAAAATATCCTGTAGGGACGCACTCCACTCCGTATCCCCGCTCCGACTCGGGACCGTCGCCAATATTAGCTGGAGTCGCGCTGGGAAGGCCGGGGTGTTATCAATCTCATTGAGGAGGTCTGGGGGCGAAGTCAGCCAGCGTTTGAGGACCGGGCTAGTGCGGACTAATTCTTTATCAATCTGTAAGTCCACCGCCCGCCGACTGAAGACTTCCTCTTGAGCCGCTACCGCCGGAATGACACCAAAAGCTATTACAACAAACCAACTCCAGTAAGCCATCCTCAGTCCCCAGACTCCCAGGGCAGTCTAGCCCATATATTAAGAGAAATGTGCCCTAGGACCAATGCCCCTGACCAACCGCCGGATTGTTGTCACGCGCAGTGATAGTCAACAGCAAGGACTGGTCACTCACTTGCAAGCGCGTGGAGCCCGGGTGTTGAGTCTACCCCTCCTACAAGTCACCCCGCCCGACGATTGGGGACCCCTAGACCGTGCTTTACAAGAGTTACCGCAATTCCAGTGGCTCCTGCTCACCTCAACGAATGCAGTCCAGTATTTCTGGGAACGACTGGCGCACCACGGTTTGGGAACCAGCGACCTGGCTCCTCTCAAACTTGCGGTCGTCGGCGAGAAAACGAGCCTTGCCCTGTTGGATCATGGACTGACTCCCCAAGTCCTCCCTGAGCATTACGACAGTGAGGGTTTACTTACCGCCTTGGCTCCATTGGTTTGGTCTGGGGTAGGGGTTCTGTTCCCAAGAGTGGAGCGGGGCGGACGGGAGATCTTAGCCCTGACGCTGGAATCCTGGGGGGCTCACGTAGTCCAGGTAGCAGCTTATGAGACCCGTCCACCAAAGCACTTAGCTGAAGAAATCCATACAGCCTTTAGAACCGGGCAAGTAGACCTAGTAACCTTCACCAGTTCCAAAACTGTCCGTCATTTCGTTCCTCTAGTCGCGGGTTTAGACCTCGGGGGAGCAAGTTTTGCGGCGATTGGCCCCCAGACTGCTCTTACCTGTCGGGAGTTATTGGGCCGCGTCGAGATTGTGGCCCAGACCTATACCTTGGAGGGCTTGGTTCTGGCGATTGAAAGTTACTTTAGAGCGGTGTCCTCGCAAGCATGAGCCCAGTGGACTAGCAAAGTACGTTACAATTTGAAAGGATTGCTTTTAGACTCAGGCCAGGAGGCTACTGTGGTACGCAAGGTTCCTTTGGAGCGCATTCGGAATATCGGCATTGCCGCTCACATTGACGCGGGTAAAACGACGACCACGGAGCGGATTCTATTTTACTCCGGGCTAGTCCACAAGATTGGTGAGGTCCACGACGGGAATGCCGTAACCGACTGGATGGCTCAGGAACGGGAGCGCGGGATCACAATTACCGCCGCTGCCATCAGCACCAAGTGGACCAAACGCGACCCCGAAAATCTCTCCCAGGCCCTCGCTGATGCTCCTGAGTACACCGTCAACATTATTGATACCCCTGGGCACGTAGACTTCACCATTGAAGTCGAACGTTCGATGCGGGTCCTTGATGGCGTCGTAGCGGTCTTCTGTTCCGTGGGTGGGGTCCAGCCCCAGTCCGAAACCGTCTGGCGGCAGGCTAACCGTTACAACGTCCCCCGGATTGCTTTCGTCAACAAGATGGACCGTTCTGGGGCCAACTTCTACCGAGTCTACGACCAGATCAAGACTCGGTTGCGGGCCAACCCCGTCCCGATCCAACTCCCCATCGGTGCCGAAGAGAACTTCCTCGGCGTAGTGGACTTGGTGACGCTCAGAGCCCAGATCTACCGTGATGAGATCGGCAAGGTGATCGAGAATACGCCGATCCCCGAAGACATGCTCGATGTAGTCAAGGAATACCGCGAGAAGCTAATTGATGCGGTAGCCGAGAGTGATGACACCCTCCTCGAAAAGTACTTGGCTGGCGAAGAACTGACCCAGGATGAGATCATGGCGGGCCTCCGTAAAGGCACGATCTCCGGCAAGATCATGCCGATGGTCTGTGGTTCGGCTTTCAAGAATAAGGGTGTCCAGATGCTCCTTGATGCGGTGCTGGATTACCTACCCGCGCCCATTGATGTTCCGGCAATCAAAGGGCTCCTCCTGGATGGTCAAGAGGTCGAGCGTCACGCTGACGACACTGAACCCCTCTCGGCCTTGGCCTTCAAACTGATGACGGACAAATTTGGAGACTTGACCTTTGTGCGGGTCTACTCCGGGGTCCTCGCACGCGGCACCTACGTCCTTAATTCCACCAAGGACAAAAAAGAGCGGATTTCCCGCTTGGTGATCCTCAAAGCCGATGACCGTCTAGAAGTAGACGAACTCCGGGCCGGGGACCTCGGGGCGGTGTTGGGCCTCAAGGACACGATCACCGGGGATACCCTCTGTGATGAAAATAGCCCGATTATCCTGGAGACCCTGTTCATCCCCGAACCCGTCATCTCGGTTGCCATTGAACCGAAGACCAAGATGGACATTGACAAGCTCTCCAAAGCTCTCAACTCGCTGTCCAAAGAAGACCCCACCTTCCGCGTCTTCATTGACCCGGAGACCAACCAGACGATCATCTCTGGGATGGGTGAGTTGCACCTCGAAATCCTAGTAGACCGGATGATGCGTGAGTTTAACGTGGAAGCTAACGTCGGGAATCCCCAGGTGGCCTACCGTGAGACGATCCGTAAAGCCATTCAGATTGAAGGTAAGTTCATCCGTCAGTCTGGTGGCAAGGGTCAGTACGGGCACGTCGTCTTGACCATTGAGCCCCAGGAAGCTGGTTCCGGGTTCGAGTTTGTCAACAAGACCGTCGGTGGGACAGTGCCTAGGGAATACATCCCCGCCGTAGAACAGGGCGTGAAGGAAGCCTGTGAGAACGGGGTTATTGCGGGTTATCCCGTGATTGACCTCCGCATCACAATTATTGATGGCTCCTACCACGATGTAGACTCTTCAGAGATGGCCTTCAAAATTGCCGGGTCCATGGCCCTCAAAGAAGGCGTCCAAAAAGCCCAGCCCATCATCCTAGAGCCGATGATGAAAGTGGAAGTGGAAGTCCCCGAAGACTTCTTGGGCGATGTCATCGGCGACCTCAACTCGCGCCGGGGTCAGATTGAGGGTATGAACTCTGACATGGGGATTTCCAAAGTAATTACCAAGGTTCCACTCTCCGGGATGTTTGGTTACGCCACGGATATCCGCTCTAAGACCCAGGGCCGGGGCCAGTTCACGATGGAATTCAGCCATTACGAGGAAGTTCCCCGTAACATTGCTGAACAAATCATCACCAAGAACAAGGGCAGCTAACTCGCTAACTTAAATTAAATACCCCATTCTCGAAGGAGGGCGGGGTATTTTTTTGGGTTGCACAGTGGCAGTATCCGGTTCAAACCCGCCATCTTACAGCGGTTTTCATATGGATGTACCAAGATAGCCAGAGTGAGTGAACCAACCTTTCGCGTCAGTTTCCGTAACACGCTTTAGCCCTTGTGCTATCGC
>NZ_JAAXLT010000082.1 GCF_013285555.1 Candidatus Cyanaurora vandensis
CACCTGGGTCACGACCCTGCCCTCCCCCGCCGTCGAGACCAGTACCGAGGGTCTGCGTCATGTGCGCCGCGACTTAATGAAATGTCAGCGTCGCCAGGAAGTCTTTACCCCCTGCTGGTTGGAGATAAAGTTGGCGGGTTTAGTGGAACAATGGGCATCAGGCGTGAGTTGGGATGAATTGGGCCGCTTGACCAACCTGGACGAGGGCGATCTCGTGCGCCTGCTGCGCCGGACCCTTGACCTGTTACGTCAGATCCCCTATACTCCCGGCTTACCCCGGTCCCTCACTCAAAACGCGGCCTTGGCCCAGCAACTGATGGACCGTTTCCCGGTCAGTGAGGTCATCTAAGTTGTGAGGTGGAGTTAGTGAAGCGTGGTGTGTTGGGGCTCTGGTTAGCTCTTGTTCTGACTTGGGTACCTGGGGTGTGGGCGGCGAGTGAAGTCCGTTTTGCCGTGGTCCGCGCCACTGCCACCGAGAATGACCCCCAGTGGCTCCCGGTGCGCGATAGTCTCCGCAACCTCAGTTACCGCACCATTCCGGCCTCCCAACTCAACGCTCTCACCCTCCAGGGGGTTGCGGTTCTCTTTTTACCCAACGTGGATGTCCTACTCGCCAATGAAGTGCAAGCGATCACGGAATGGGCCAACCGGGGCGGACGTTTAATTGTGAGCGGACCCCTCGCCCCCAACGCCAGCCTCGAAGTCCAACAGCAACTCCAACAACTCGTCGGTGTCACCTGGAGTAGTAGCCTGGATCTGCCTGTGGCCCTCAAGCTGGTCAGTAGTGAACCGACTTGGCAACGCTCAGAACGCGCTAACAGCGTGGAAGGTGCCGGGACCCTCACCAATCTCGGCCCCGCTGTCGTGGTGGCTAACTGGGATACCCCCCAGACCCCCGCCGCTGTCCTCAGTACCGAGCGCGTCACTTACCTGGGTTGGCAGTGGGGCCAGAGTGCCAATATGAGCTTTGACCGCAGTTGGCTCTCCGCCGCCGTCGAACGCCACCTACCGGGCTTCAGCCGCGCCATCATCAAAATCGCTCCCGTCGAGATCCTGACCATGCGCCAGGAGTTGACCAACCTCCTAGGCCGGATTGAGAACATTGCCAGTGCCAGCCGAGACCCCCTCAGCCCCACCTACCGCAACGCCGTCGCCCAAGCCCACCAGACCCTAGCCCGTCTCCCCAAACTGATCCAACAGGGCGAAGATGCCCAAGCCAAAGTCCTCTGGGAGAGTGCCGTCGAGGGACTGTGGCGCAATTACCCCATCGTCCCCACCAATGCCCCCCCCGAAGTCCGCGCCATCTGGCTTGACCGGGGCACGATTGTTCAGGCCGGGTCCCCGGAGGGTCTACGCCGAGTTTTTGACCTCTTGGCCCAGGCCGGGATAAACACTGTCTTTTTTGAAACCCTCAACGCGGGCTATACCATCTATCCCAGCCGCGTCGCCTTTGAACAAAACCCCCTCACCCAGGGCTGGGACCCCCTCGCTGCCGCCGTCACCCTGGCCCATGAGCGCAAGATGGAACTCCATGCTTGGTGCTGGACCTTTGCCGTGGGCAACAGTCGCCACAACCGTTTAGTGAATCAGCCCGAGACCTACCCCGGACCCGTCTTGAGCCGTCGGCCCGAGTGGGGGATGACCGATAACCAGGGTAGTTTCCGGCCCCGGGGTCAGAATGAATATTGGATTGATCCGGCGAATATCGAAGCTCGTAATTATCTCAGCCGAATCCACGAAGAAATCCTCACTACCTACGCTGTAGACGGGCTGCAACTCGACTACATCCGCTATCCCTTCCAGGGCACCCACAGTTTCGGTTATAGCCAGACCGCCCGGGTTAACTTCCGCGCCATCCACGGCGTAGACCCCCTCGTTTTATCCCCCAGTAAGGACATCTCGCTGATCCGGTTGTGGAACCAGTTCAAAGCCCGTCAGGTAAGTGATTTTGTGGCAGCGGTCTCCAGCCAGACCCGCCGCCGCCGCCCCGAGGTTTTACTCTCCGCTGCGGTCTATCCCTACGAGAACCGCGAACGACTCACCAAGCTCCAGCAGGATTGGGAGAGTTGGGCCAGACAGGGCCAAGTGGATATGCTCGTGCCGATGACCTACAAACTCAACACCCGTGCCCTCCAACAGGAAGTCGAACCGATCCTCAACCCCGTTGAACAACTCCCCGTCCTCTTTTTGCCCAGCGTCAACCTCCAGGACTTGCCTCAGATTCAGTTACGTGACCAAATCCAAGCCGTGCGGGACCTCCCCTCCAGCGGTTACTCCCTCTTTGCCGCCGCCCACTTAAATACTGAACTGGACCTAGTTCTCCGGCAGGCCACCTCCGTCTCCGCCCTCATCCCCCACCGCCAGCCCCTCAAAACCGTCCAGGAACGCTTTGACCTCCAGGCCGCTGAGTGGGAGGCCCTACTCAAGGACAACCGGATTGTCGTTGACCCCAACTCCATCACCCTCTGGCGCAGTGGTACCCGCAAACTACAACAGCAACTCAAGGATATGGCTGACCGCCCCACCGTACCCAAGATCCGCCAAGCCCGTGCCTCCATCACCGAGTACCGCGCCGACATCCAAAAATGGCTCAAAGCTGAACGTTTTGAACGCGCCTACCGCAACCAGACCTGGGACAACCGCCTCGCTGCCATGGACTCCCTCCTGCGCTACGGCGAACTAGTTTTTCCCCGTTTACTTGCGGGTCCTTAGTTGTGTTCGGGGCTGGGCTGCACCCCTAAGGCTTGCGATTAGGACGGCTGGGTGGATTCAAGACCCGGCCCAACAGTGTCCCCGATAGGTCGAAAGTCCCCGTTCCGTTCAGCAGCTGGGCACGAATACCCCAGAGCCGGAGGAGATTACGCAGCGAGAGGTACAACATGAGGGCCGGAAGGACCCACTGGGGGATGATCAGTCCGAAGGCAAGGACAGTGGACCCGGCTTGGAGCGAGACGACTAGCCAGACTGCCGCCAATAGACCCAGGGCCACGGTTAGGACCAAGAGCCCCCCGAAGATCCACCGCTGCTGGTTCAAGCTGACCCTAACCGCCATGACCCAACCAGCGGGCTGCATCCTTGGCATGGTAGGTCAAGATGAAATCAGCCCCCGCCCGTCGCATGCTGGTCAGGGTCTCCAGAACAATCGCCTCCTCATTGACCCAACCATTACGGGCAGCGGCTTTGACGAGACTGTACTCGCCGGAGACGTTATAACAAGCCACGGGTAACTGGGTCGCTTCTTTCACCCGCCAGAGAATATCCAGGTAGGCCAGAGCGGGTTTGACCATGAGCATATCCGCCCCTTCGAGTTCATCCAGGGCAATTTCCTTGAGGGCTTCACTACCGTTGGCCGGGTCCATTTGGTAAGTGCGCCGGTCGCCAAACTGGGGGGCAGATTCGGCAGCATCCCGGAAGGGACCATAGTAGGCCGAGGCGTACTTGGCGGCGTAGGAGAGGATTGGGGTCTCGGTAAAGCCCGCTGCGTCCAGACCCTGACGGATCGCTTGGACCATCCCGTCCATCATCCCGGAGGGGGCGATAATATCCGCTCCGCTCTCGGCTTGGGCCACGGCGGTTTTTTGTAACAGGGTCAAGGTAGGGTCATTGAGGACGCGCCCCGTGGTGTCGGCCTCGGCGAGGACCCCGCAGTGTCCGTGGCTGGTGTATTCACAAAGACAGGTATCCGCCATGACCAGCAATTCCGGTAAAGCCTGTTTGATGGCCTGGGTCCCTTGTTGGACGATGCCGTGGTCATGCCATGCCCCGGTTGCCGCTAGGTCCTTATCGTCGGGCACCCCGAAGAGGATCACCCCGCCGAGCCCGAGGTCCTGGACCTTGCGACACTGCTCTACGGCTTTATCTATTGAGAGTTGGTAAACGCCCGGCATGGAGCGGACTTCCTGGGCAATCCCCTGTCCTGGAACCAAAAAGAGCGGATAAACCAAGTCCTGGGGACGCAAAACAGTTTCGCGGACCAATCGCCGGAGGGCCGGGGTAGAGCGGAGACGACGCGGACGATGATTAGGGAACATGGAAAGATGCCAAGGCCATTATCCTTCAAGGATAGTATGGAGAAGCAGCATGGACCAAACCTGATGATTGATCCCCTAGAACAGTTGAAACAAGAGATGAGCCTAGCCATGGGACAGGCAAGAGAAGCCCTAAACCAAAAGCGGGAACAAGAACAACTCCTCCGCCGCGATCAGGAACGGCAAATCAAATTGGTGCAATACCAAGAACGGGTAGTTAACGAGTTAAAAATAGTCCACGACGAACTAGCTAAAACCGTAGCTGAAGCCTATGAACTCGGCGAAGACCACCCCACCTATCTCGTCCTCAACCATAAACTCAATGAATTATCAGTTTTGATGACCCAGCCGGAGGAAATGGCTTTACGTTTGTATGCAGATGAAGAGAGTAAAGCCATACTTCAAGCTGACCAGCAAATTATGGCCCAAAGACTTGATGAGTGGCGTAGAAATCTAGCGGAAGATATCCGACAAACGATCCTCGCGGCTGACGAATATTTCATCGCCAGTGATGTTGCTATCTATGTCAATGATTATCGAGAAGACTTAGTTGCGATTGGTTGCTTCGAGGAGATGGTCGAGATCTTAGTGAAACGTATCAACGACCTAGACAACTCCGACAAACCGCCCAAGGAGATCCGGGGCCATGCTCGTACCTTGGATTGGTTAGTAGATTTCGCGCAAAAACAGCGACTCCCACGCACGATGCTGGGCGGTGATGGCGGGATTGCCCGACTCCGGCAGGCCAGTCGCAAGACCCCGCGTCCTTTCACCTACGGTCACTTGGCAGGCCAGGTGGTCGTCTTTGGGGGGCATCCCAATATGTCCGATGGCGTCCGGGAACGCTTAGTGGGTAGCCAAGTCGAGTTGATTTGGTTTGACATGGAGCAAGCCGATACCCAGGTGCGCGACCGCTCCGATGTGGTCAAAGATGCTGACCTCGTGATTCTCGTGACTCCCTACGCCTCCCACAAATTCCAAGACATCGCCCGTGCCGCCTGTAAACGCCACAGTCAGGAACTCGTCCCCTGCAACAAGACGGGTTTGACCTCACTCCTCGATATTGTCAGCCAAAGACTCGCGCCAGCCCTGACGGAGGAATCGCTCGGTGCCGAGGACCTGAATGGCGGTCTAGAAGCCCTAGCGAATAAGTATGGTCGTCGTCGTTGAGACCAGTGACTAATGTGGCTCGTTGAGTTGCACAGAATCGCTCGGCTTTTTGCGGAGTTGGAGATTGAGGAATTCCACCAACACTGAGAAGGCCATGGCGAAATAGGTGTAGCCTTTGGGAATCTCCTGTCCGAAACCATCGGCGATTAAGTTTGCGCCAATGAGGACCAGGAAGGCCAGGGCCAACATCTTGACTGTGGGATGGCGGTCAATAAATTCACTCAAGGGATTGACAAAAACCAGCATAAATAGGACTGCAACCACCACCGCCGCTACCATCACCTCCAACCGCTCCGCCAAGCCGATGGCGGTAATCACGGAGTCTACAGAAAACACCACGTCAATCAAGACAATTTGGAGCAAGACCGAACCAAAAGAAGTAATAGCTTGTGTCGCTCCGGGAACTTCTTCCTCGCCCTCAAGTTTGCCATGAATCTCAAAAGTCGCCTTACCGATTAAAAATAGACCGCCCAAAATCAAGATAAGGTCGCGCCATGAGAAGTCAAACGTCCAGACACTGAAGAGCGTCTGGGTCAAACCCGCCAACCAACTCAGGGAGAACAGTAATAAAATCCGTGACCCCAAAGCCAGAAATAGCCCAATCTGTCGCGCCGAGGCTTGCTGTTCCTTGGGCAACTTGCCAGCAAGAATCGAGATGAAAACAATATTGTCAATCCCCAGAACTATCTCTAGGAGAGCCAGGGTAAAGAAACTTATCCAGATGTTCGGGTCAGTCAACCACTCCACGGGGGCCTCAGGGAACGGGTTATTGCTCCCGCCTTGGGGTTGGGAGGTATTTCGTAGTTTTAACCGAACTAGGCTTTATTCGTCTACTCTCTTTGGGATAGCCGTGGTCCACCTGCGCCACAGGGTCAGCAACAGCGAGAGAATCACTGGACCTAGCACGATCCCTAGGGTCCCAAAGGCCAGCAATCCACCCAATACACCAAAAAAGACAAGCAAAATTGGGATACCCGTGCCCTGACTAATGAAAATTGGTTTGAGGATATTATCAATGGTCCCCACGACAATGGCTCCCCACAAAAATAGCGCGATACTAGGCCAGATTTCACCATTGACCGCCAAGTACACCACACAGGGGAACCAGACTACCGGGGTCGGGATCTGTAAAATCGAGAGCAGAGCCGCCAGCACCCCCAACAAAAGGGCAATCTTAATCCCCGCCACCCAAAGCCCCAGACCCGCCAACAAGCCCTGCGCCGCTCCTGTCACCACCAACCCCAACACGACTGCCTGCACGGTCGCCGCAAGGGGTTCTAGCAGCGAGACTAGAGGTTCACCGCCCAACTGCTGGAGGACCTGCCGGATCTGATGCACCAAGTCCCGTCCACTGAGGTATAAAAAGAAAATCGTGAAAATAATCAAGCCCAGGGTAATCAAGGCTTGGCTCACTGTCTGACCCGCGTTAGCCAAAAACGAAAGAACCCGGCCCGCACTCGCCTGTAACCAACCCTGAATCTGGACTAAGTCAATCCCCCGCAAAAAATCCTGTAAAGGTCCACCCACCACAGGTAAACGTGCCGCCGCCCCGCCCAGTGCACTGTAATTTGCTTTGAGCGAATCGAGACTGAGGGTACCATCAGTTTGGACCGTCTGGTAAGTCGTCACGGCATCACGGGCTAGACCGGTTGCAATCAAGGCCACAGGTAGAATAACTGCCAGGGACAAGAGAGCCGTCATCGCCGCCGCTGCCCAGAGTGCCTGTTTATTAAACTGAAGATAAATTTTTTCATGGATAGGCCAACTGACCAGAGCTAGGACCGCTGCCCAGCCAATCGCGGGTAAGAAGGGACCCAACACCAACCAAGCTCCCCAAAGCAGTAGCCCCGTCAACACGAACAACGCCCACTGCTGCCTCGTCATGCTGGTCCTCCTAGGGTCTTCACTTAGCGTAGAGGGAATATTTCTAGATTACCTCTTTCGGAATGAGCAGAGCTAGACACATATGTTCACATATAACTTAGTATCACTTTATTAGCACTAGCCAAAGGCTAACTTTAAGAAGAATTGCATTGTTGTTCTATCAATTCAATAACCTTAACTGCACTTTCGTAAAATTTTTTTTATGTTGACGTAGCTAATCCCTACATCTTGTCCATGGGCAATGAGGTGTCGGTTATTCACAATACTGTCTATAGCGTCTTTTAACTCTCCTTCTGTAGCTGTTCTCAAGTTTTCTTCCCAAGTTTGATTGAAAGAAGCTGTTAACGCTAAGCTCTTCTTCATACTAGGGTTGTAGAAATCTTCTAGTTTAGTACTAACAAATTTAGCAATATTTGGCGCGGCATTGCATTTATCCTTAGCATATTCTGAATAAATCGCACGTATTGAAACTTCAAGGAATCCTGATGTCAGTACGCATAGATACCTTGACCATTGAGCCTGGATGTATAAATCATCTATGGGGAAAATTTCGATTTTCTTAAAAAGGTCATCTAATCTTCTTCTAGGTTTCATCACCTCTTTATTCATGGGACGTTTGCGAAAGCCTCTGTTGCAAGTTTAATACGTTGTTCTACTCTTTGTAGATCAGTAGTTGATCTTTCAACAGAACTTTTAAATTCTTGACTACTCAGCAGCTCATAGTATGATTTTTTGAAGAGTTCAGGATTTCCAATAACTCCCTTCTCAAGACGTTTAGCAGTGGCAACCATTACAGAGTCAAAAATTGCAGCGTTCATGGCTCTTCCAGGACTTGATCTGAAAGCCCGATCTCCAACAATA
Source organism: Candidatus Cyanaurora vandensis (assembly GCF_013285555.1). Taxonomy (GTDB): domain Bacteria; phylum Cyanobacteriota; class Cyanobacteriia; order Gloeobacterales; family Anthocerotibacteraceae; genus Cyanaurora; species Cyanaurora vandensis. The sequence continues at coordinate 7,944 of NZ_JAAXLT010000082.1, forward strand.
GTTAAAATTGAGTGAATAGTATTGGAGAAAATTGTCTGCATCTCCTGAAATTTCTCGTCACTAATTTCTCTGTTCCTACTCATAAAGCTGTTCAAGAATTCTTTCATCGGCTCTTCATAGCTTTCTCGATTATAGTGAAGCGCGAGAAATCAGAGAATCAATTCTTGATCTCTCATATTTTTATTTACAGAGCCAAAGATGGAACGCCATTCCTCATTTTCATTTAAAGTCCTCAGAAATTTACTAAACCTCCCATGGTAAATAGCAGAACGAATTTCTTGTGGTTGAAGATAAGTCCCGCCTGTATTAATTCTCTCGAACACATAGTAAATGCCGCTTTCATCATCAGAAGGCTCATCTTTAATAATTGTAGCATGCAGAATAGAATCATCAAGACGACGACGATCTTCTGTCAAAGTTTTATAGGTCAACCCTTCAAATTTTTTCTGGACACCCTCTAAATAAAACTCCTTTTTAGTATTAGCAAAAATTCCATTATAAAAATACTCTAAGGTTCGCAGTCTTTGCTGACCATCAATCACTAGCAATTTTTGAGTTTCTTTTTCCTTAGAAAGAAAAATACCTGGCACAGGTAAACCCAGTAAAAGCGATTCAATAAATCGAGAAGCTTGTTTAGGTTTCCAAACAAACCCTCTTTGAAAGTCAGGAACATAAATGCTACTGTGATTCAAGCGTTTAATTAGTCCATCAATGGTGTAGTCAGCTCCATAACTAGTAATGGAGTATTTGAGAGGCAAAACTTCATCAGGCTCTGGCTCTACTGCTTCTTCTTGTTGGAGCACCATCTCTTGAACCATGTTGTTACTTCTTCAACAACACCGTCAGGCTAGCATAGTTCACTAGACCCTGGCGCATTTCAAATCTATAGGGAGTCATGCAGGACAACTTCTACTTTCCTCATGACTTAAAGCATCTCACAAACAACTTCAAGACTTATGCACAGCCCATAGCCCCTAAGGAAGAAATAGCCATTACCCTGCCGGACACAGGCGAGCAGGGTAGGGGAGCAAGAATTAAGAATGCTCTTCTGTGTTTTTACCTTGGTCCCCCACCACGCCTGTGCCCGGCAGGGTATGGAGCGGAGGGGCTTCTTGGGTAAATCTCTGTAACAATGGGTTCACAACATTTGGGTAAGGCGATGCGGGCGAAGCGGGTGGTGCTGGCCTATTCCGGGGGGGTGGATACCTCAGTCTGTATTCCTTATTTGCTCCATGAATGGGGGGCTCAGGAAGTGATTGCGTTGGCGGTGGACCTGGGGCAGAACGAGGATATGGAGCAGATTCGGCAGAAGGCTCTCACCTCGGGTGCGGTGGCAGCCTATGTCGCTGATGGTAAAGCGAGTTTTGTGACGGATTATATCTGGCCTTCTCTGGCTGCCAACGCTATGTATGAGGGCTATTACCCCTTGGCGACGGCCTTGGCACGGCCTTTGATTGCACGGCTCTTGGTGGAGGTTGCCCTGGAACATGGCTGTGATGCGGTAGCCCATGGTTGTACAGGCAAGGGAAATGACCAGGTACGCTTCGATGTCTCGATCAAGGCCTTGGCCCCGTACCTGACGGTACTGGCCCCGGCACGGGAATGGGGGATGACCCGTGAGGAGACGATTGCCTACGGTGAACGCTACGGTATCCCGTCGCCCGTCACCAAGAAATCACCCTATTCAGTAGACTTCAACCTCTACGGGCGGTCCATTGAGTGCGGCAGTCTGGAGGACCCCTGGACGGAGCCGCCCGCTGAGATCTATGGCATGACCACGGACCCCGAGTCGGCTCCTGACCAACCGGGCTATGTCACGGTGGGTTTCACAGCGGGTATCCCGGTCAGTCTGGATGGGGTGGTCCTGGGTCCGGTGGCGTTGATTGACCAACTCAATATCCTGACGGGTAGTCATGGCGTGGGGCGGATTGATCTCGTAGAGGACCGACTAGTGGGGATCAAGTCGCGGGAGATCTACGAATGTCCGGCGGCGTTGGTTTTAATTGCCAGTCACCGTGCCCTCGAAGCGATGACGCTAACCCGTGAGGTCTCGCTTTATAAGCAACAGCACATCGAGCCGACCTATGCCCAACTGGTCTATAACGGGCTTTGGTACAGCCCTCTGCGTCAAGCTCTGGATGGTTTCTTGACGAGTACCCAGGCCACAGTGACGGGCGAAGTGCGATTGAAACTTTTTAAGGGGCAAGCGACGGTGGTGGGCCGCCGTTCGCCGCAATCGCTCTATGACAATGGCCTCGCTACCTACGCCCAGGGCGACTCTTTTGACCACCGGGCTGCGGAGGGGTTTATCTATGTTTGGGGGCTTCCCACGAAGGTTTGGTCCGCCGTCCACCGCCCTTAAAGCAGTTCTCAGTGGGGGGTTGCTGGCTCTGGCGGCCCCGCCCATTGGGGTTTGGCCCCTGGCTTGGGTGGCCTTGGTTCCCTTATGGTCTGCGCTTAGGCAGGGGACGGGGCGCGGGGCAATGGGTGCGGGGTGGCTCGCGGGGAGTGTGTATTATCTGGTCCTATTGCACTGGTTATTGGGGGTTCATCCGCTGACTTGGATGGGAATAGCCGAGGTCCCGAGTCTAGGCATTGCCCTGGGGCTATGGGTTGTCGTCAGTTTATTTGAAGGGTTGAGTTGGGCGGCTTGGGCGGGGTTGGGTTGGTGGTTGGG
>NZ_JAAXLT010000083.1 GCF_013285555.1 Candidatus Cyanaurora vandensis
GAAATGTAGCAGTCCCAAATCAATCCCTACTTCTTTACCTGTCTGTGGCTGAGATTCTGACCGTTCTATATCTATACAAAACTGTACATAATAGCCATCGGCGCGACGGACTATCCGCACTCTTTTAATCTGCGCTACCGTATAGAAACTTAAATCCCTTGTACCGATTAGCCTAAAACAGCCTGCATCATTTTTATCGGTGAAGGTTATCCGTTTACGGTCATTAGATAACTTCCATCCGGTAGTTTTGTATTCTACTGACCGAGTATTCTTCTTGAACTGTGGATAGCCTTTCTTGCCGGGAGTTTGTTTATTGCAGTTATCATAAAACCTGGAGATAGCAAACCACGCCCGTTCAATACTGGCTTGTCTAGCTTGGGAGTTAAGTTTAGCTGCCCATTCATGTTCTTTTGCTAAGTCAGGACAGAGCTTATACAAATCATTCTTATTTATCCCCCGATTATCCAGCCAATAGCGCAGGGCTTTATTACGAATGAACTGAGCGGTACGGATGGCCTCATCGAGCCGTCCATGCTGTTGAGGTTTTCCCTCAAGTTTTGCTTCGAGAACAATCATGAGTGAATTATACCCGAGGTGGACTGAGTGGCGCGGGGCTAGCCCTGTGGTCCCAGAGGGCTATTTTGTGCCTCCCGTTGGTCGTGCGGCTTATATCTCTATGCCTAAAGGCAGGGGCTTTACACCGCTTTTGGTAAAGATTTATTACTGGGCGGATAAATAGGGAATTCTCTTGAAAGTTGTACTGTAATTCTTTTCCTAGGAAGTCTTGACTTACTACTAGGCCCCTTGAAACCCATCTAGTTTCCTGTTGCCCTCCATTTTAGTAGCTCTTAGTCCTGTATTTCCTGTTATATTGGGCTGGGTGGAAATTTTGTGGGGAGTTTATGGCAATGTTTACAACGGTTATCGGCAATGGTCCCGTCGAGTTTACGGATCGGGCAACGGGTAAACAGTTTTCGATTCCGCTTTCTTTTATTAAGCCAGACCTGCAAGCTCCCGAGTCGAGCGGGTGGGTGACCCTGGGGATTAGTCCGTCTCTGCAACCGGAGGCAACGAACTGGTTGAAATATCTCTTTGTCCAAGGGGTGTTAACCGTTAGCACCACGTCCATCTCCCGACCCGCCTTTCTCCTTAAAGCTGCCCAGGCTGGCGTGATGGGGAACAATATTAAGGTCGAGTTTACCGATGTAGTCGCTGATCCCCCTGCCTTTGCCGCCAAAATTACGGCGATAGATACCTTTGCTGGCCTTAGCGTAGACCCGACCGCGCCTAACTTTGTCCAAACCGTGTTGACACCGGGCTTGGTCCAAGTCAAAACTATCCCCGACCCCGCACCTTTCCCGGCGGCGGGTACTTACATCCTGGATGAGGGCGGCGGTGATGGGATTACCCCGGCTTTTCGGACCATTCCCAGTGCTGATGACCCTACTGTGACGGCCTTTGTGCTGGAGGCCACCCAGACGGATGCAACCGGAAATGGGATTCAGGTGACGATTACGAGCACCCCGCCGACTATCTTCACCCTCCAGGCCCGACTCGAACAAAACCCCACGGACATTTCGCTGAGCGATCTGCCCGCGAAGCTCGCCGGGGTTGCCCGTGGGGGGGTGGGCTACCTGATTGAGGTTAGTGCCCCGACGAGCGGCTTTGCCCTACCGACGGCGAGCACGATTTACCTCAAGGGCGGGACCAATACCCAAGCAGCGACTCCAGCCCAGGCTACTATACTTTTAGCTAAACATCACCCAAGGAGCGACGATGCCAGTCACACCCACCTATCCGGGTATCTACATTGAGGAGCTACCGAGTAACGCCCGTACGATTACAGCGGCTCCTACCTCGGTTGCCGTCTTTAGCGGTTACAGCCACCCCTACCGGACCCGCAATTTCGATACGGCGGTGGAGATCTTCAACTTCACGGATTACGAGCGGGAATTTGGCGGACTTTATGATAGCGGTCTGATTGAGATTAATTTGGCCCATGCGGTCAATCAGTTCTTTCTTAATGGCGGCTCCGTGGCCTACGTGGTCGGACTCGAACCCAAGTATTACAACAGCAGCGGGGCGGCGGTGGGCGGCGGCACGATTCCTCGCCCGGAAACGAACATTGGGGATATCCAGTTCCAGGGACTAGAGCCCACGGACCAGACGACGATGACCGTGACCGTCAACAATTTGAGCGCGACGAGCGACACCGCCGATATTCTGATTGCCTACGGTTCACGGGTGGAGGTCTTCCGGGGGGTCAATCTGAACGCGACCAGCCCCGACTACATTGAGAAACGGTTGGGCACCGACAGCGACCCCACAGCGGCTCGCTCTGCCCTAGTGCGCGTCCGGCCTACTCCCCCTGCTATCGCCTACAGCGGGGTCTTTACGGCGGCTCTCCAGCAGTCCTTGCCCATGGCGACCCTCCCCGTGGGCTTTGCCGGGACGTTCAGTGCGACGGATTTTACCCAGGTGTTTCAAGCCGATAGTTCCCTGGATAAAGTGCGGATTTTCAATTTACTGGTGCTGCCCGGTGTGGTGGCGAACGAGATTTTGAGTGCGGCGTTGGCTTTCTGTGAGCGTAAACAGGCGTTTTTCATCATGGACCCCGCGCCCCAGGCCGGGGCCGACAGTAGTAACCCCCTGGTCCCGCCCATCAATGACTTCGTGGATGCCCTGCCCAAAAGCCCCAACGGTGCCCTCTACTTCCCCTACCTCCGCACGACCAACCCGCTCAACGGTCGGGTCCTCGAACTCCCGCCCAGTGGTTATGTCGCCGGGATCTACGCCCGCACCGACCTCAACCGGGGGGTCTGGAAAGCTCCGGCGGGGCTGGAGACGACCTTGCTCAATACGATCGGGGTGGTGGACCGGGGCCGGATGACCGATCCGCGCCAAGGTGTGCTTAACCCGCGTGGGGTCAACTGTCTGCGCTCTTTTCCGGGGGTGGGGACGGTGGTTTTTGGGGCACGAACTTTGGTGACGGAGAACCCGGCTTTCCAGCAGTACCGCTATGTCCCGGTGCGCCGCTTGACCCTGTTTATTGAACAGACGCTCTACCGCAATCTGGGTTGGGCGGTTTTTGAACCCAATGATGAGCCTTTGTGGTTGGCCCTCAGGACGACCGTGGACAACTTTATGCTCTCGCTCTTTAGTCAGGGCGCATTCCAGGGGGGTACGCCCAGTCTGGCCTTCCAGGTCAAGTGTGATGCCTCGACCACCACCCAGACTGACATTGATAACGGGGTGGTCAATCTCATCGTCGCCTTCCGACCGCTTAAGCCCGCTGAATTCATCGTGATTAAAATTGCCCAACTCGCCGGTCAGGTCCAATCCTAGGAGACTCCCATGGGGAAACCCTTCTCTGTCAATACCAGCCGTTTTGACCCCTACAAAACTTTTCGCTTCCTGGTTTACCTGGACACTGCCACTACCCCGGTCGCCGGGATTAGTAAAGTGACCGGGCTGAAGCGTTCCTCTGATGTGATTGAGTACAAGCAGGGGGGTGACATGATTATCCGTAAGGGCTTGGGCCGCACCAAGTATGAGCCCGTCACCCTGGAGCGGGGGTTGACCCACGACACGGATTTTGAAGTCTGGGCCAATGCGCCCCAACTCCTCGACAAGGGAGCGGCGGGTCAGTCGCTCAAAAATCTGCGTAAACAGGTGCGGATTGAACTGCTCAACGAAGCGGGTCAGCCTGTCCATCGCTACATCCTGCACCGTTGTTGGGTCTCGGAGTACCAGTCCCTTGCGGATCTCGATGCGGGGGCCAATGCCATTGCCATTGAGCATATCAAGCTCGAACACGAGGGCTGGGAGCATGATTTGAGTCTGTCTGAACCCACCGAACGGTAGGGGAGATGCGTCTACCCGTCAGTGGTCTGGACCTCTGGGTACACCCGCCCACGGGGGCGGAGGATCTGCTTTTGGCTGAGGCGGGGGTCTGTGATACGCGGTTGGCGTTGGCGGTCGTCCAGCGGTTAGCCCGGTCTAGGGATGGACAAACGGTGGACTGGGCTAATCTTTGTGTGAGTGACTTGGACGCGCTGTTGTTGCAGTTGCGCCAAGAGCTATTTGGGGATTGGGTGCGGTCGGACCTCGGCTGTCCGGGCTGTAGTCAGCGTTTTGACCTCTCTTTTCGGCTCAGTGACTACCTCCAGCGTCATGTCCCGCGCCGTGCCCGTGGGGTGGAACCAGCAGCGGACGGGTGGTTCCGGCTGAAGAATAGCCCGGTTTCGTTCCGATTGCCCACGGGGGCAGACCAGTTGGCCTTAACGGGGGATGTTGACCCGGAGCAGTTGCTAGTGCGTCGTTGTATCCGCCCGGACCCCTTGACGAGTCGCTGGCGGCGGCGAGTGGAACAGGCGATGGGTGCCCTAGCTCCCAGTCTCTCCCAGGACCTCGCGGGGCAATGCCCAGCGTGTGGTCTGGTGGTTTTGGTCTTCTTTGATGCCCAGCAGTTCACCCTGCGCGAACTCTGTGACCAAGCTCGTGGGGTCTACGAGGAAATTCATCTGCTGGCTGGCTATTACCACTGGTCGGAGGCGGAGATCCTAGCCTTGCCCCGTGTCCGTCGTCGTCACTATGCCGAATTCATCCGTCAAGCGGTGAGGTCCTGATGTCTACTTCCTATCTCGGTCTGCTTGCCCGCCGCACCCGTGGCTCCCAACCGCTCCTCATGCCCCCCCGCCTCCCCTTGGGTCAAACGGAAGGACCCGCCACCAACTACTTTCAACCCAACTCGATCCCTGAACCCCGCCCGGTTGCGAGCGTTCCATCTAAATTGGTCAGCGCACCCTCTGTTGTCGCGCTCCCAGTCTCTCCACCGCCCCTTGAACGAGAAACGGTTTTTACCCCCGCTCAGGACTCCGCGCCGCCTCTTGAACCTCGTCCGGTGGTTACGACATCACCCGTTGCCCTAGCCCCCGCC
>NZ_JAAXLT010000084.1 GCF_013285555.1 Candidatus Cyanaurora vandensis
CATCAACCCCCCGCCCCCCCTTCACGAACGAGCCTCAAAGTCTACTGAATGAGTTCCATAGACTACCCCACCAGCCCCAGAGCCTACCCAACCAGCAAAAATGACTACCCAGCCCAGCAAAAAGACTACTCGACTAGCAAAAATGACTCATGCACGAGTCCCAGACACTATCGGACTAGACAAAAAGACTATACGACTAGTCTCAAAGACCACCAGACTAGTAAAAATGATTCATGCACGAGTGTCTAAAACTAGCTAGCGAACATCAGTGCAGGGACCCTTATCCCTCGGATAGCTCGGCTGAGCAGGGTACAATTCTCCCAAACTCCCCCGCCATGAAAACCGATACCATCCTCATATGAGCTATTTTCCCTCTACCCCAACTTGCTCTTGGAACTAGTCGGAGACCCATCCTCGGCTACCTATCGTTTTGAAGCTCAGGAGGTCAAACAGAAACGCTACCCAGGGGATTGGCGAGCTGTGGTCCTGTTTGCCCGTCCCAGTCTTGATCCTGGCCTCCCCGTGCCCTACCAAGACTTTGAGCAAAGCGGCAGACTCTATCGGTTGTACCTCAAGCCCAGACAAGAGCAGCCCGGTTCGCTCAAGCTCCACATCCTGCAATGGTTAGTCGTACCCAAGCCTCAACTCAAACGACGGGTCCAACAAGTGATGAACCGCGTCCAAGCAGAAGTAGAACAAGCTTTAGAGCAAGAGCAGATGATAAATTTGGTGAGTACGCTGTTGGTGTACAAGTTTCCAGAGCGCGAGCGGAGGGAATTAGAAATGGCTTTTGGATTGCGGGAGATTCGCAAAAACGCGGGTGTATCAAGAAGCTAGGGAAGAGGGCCGTGAAGAAGGCCGTGTTGAAGGAGAGCAAACTGGCACGGTGCGGGGCAAGCTGGAAGCGGTGCCCGCGCTGTTGGCGCGAGGATTCTCAGTAGAAGAAACCGCTCAAATTCTAGGGCTAAATATAGAACAGGTCCAGTCCCTGCAACCTTGACCTACTAAGACGCTTCAAGCATCCTAGCTGGGGCAAGTCGGCAAGCCAGCAAAACGCCAGAATCAACCAGAATGGGGGATGATAGCTTGCGGATGACGTTGTTGTAGATAGTCGGCAATCGCCTGTTTATCTTGGTTTGGGAGGAAGCAAGCTCAGTCCAGCAGGAGTTGCTCTCGATTCAAACAGTCCTAGCTCTTAAAAAAACCGGCTACCGCTTGGATAATTCGTCCGGTTGCTTGGCCATCACCGAAGGGGTTAATGGCTTGGGCCATGGCGGTGTAGGCGGCGGGGTCCGTCAGCAGGGTGCTGGCGGTTTCGACAATCTGCTCAGTATTCGTGCCCACTAACTGCGCCACGCCCCCGGTGATGGCCTCGGGGCGTTCGGTGGTCTCGCGGAGGACGAGGACAGGCTTACCGAGGGCGGGAGCCTCTTCCTGAATACCGCCCGAATCACTAAGAACCAGCGTGCATTGTTTGAGGACACCCACCAACTGGGGATAGTCCAAGGGTTCCACCAGGAAAGCGCGGGGATGACGGCCCAGAATCTCGCGGAGGGGTTCGCGCACGGTGGGGTTGGGGTGTAAGGGCAGGACGAGACAGGTATCCGGGAAACGGTCAAGCAGTTCGTGAAAAGCTTGGGCAATCTGGACCAAGGGTTCACCCCAGTTCTCGCGGCGGTGGACCGTGGCGAGAAGGACCCGTTGCTGCCAGTCCACCCCAGGAAGCTCCGGCGGGGCACATTGACCAGCGATGGCTTGCAAGGCATCAATGACCGTGTTCCCGGTCAGATAAACGCCCTCGGTGATCCCATCTTCGGCGAGGTTTTGGACAGCGAGCGCGGTAGGTGCGAAGTGGAGGCGGGCTAGTTGCGAGGTCAGACGGCGGTTCATCTCCTCAGGAAAGGGGTTATCAGCCAGCGCGGTGCGTAACCCAGCCTCCACATGACCCACGGGAATCCGGGCATAAAAGGCCGCCAACCCGGCGGCAAAGGTCGTGGTAGTGTCACCTTGGACAATGACCAAATCCGGGCGGTGGTAGGCGAGCCGTTCTTCCAAACGGGTCAAGCAGCGGCAGGTAATCTCCGCCAGAGTTTGTTTGGGGGTCATAATCTGTAAATCTTCCGCCGGGGTAATCCCGAACCAGCCGAGGGTCTGGTGGAGGATGGCCTGATGTTGACCCGTGGCAATTACTATAGTCTCCCAGTTAGTCTCTTGGAGACCGAGAATTAGGGGTGCAAGTTTGACAGCTTCGGGGCGGGTCCCCAGGATGACCAGGATTTTGGGACGCATCGGCAGTTCTCAAGCAAAGGGTTGGTCAAAAAATTGTACCGTCCGCTCCAGTTCGTCCCTCAACTCGGGGTCACGCAACCGCTTTAACTGGCGGATTCGCTCATCTACTAGCTGTTTGGCCTCACTGCGGGACATGGCTTCATAGCTGACGGGTTCACCGGGTTTCTCCGTCACCAAGAAGAACAGACGGTGCGCGTAGAGCGTGGTGAACAGATTTTTGTTCGCCTCCGGGGCTGGACAGATCGTGTACAACAAACCGAAGTTTGGATGGTGAATGTATCGCTCGCCCATGTCGCCCTCTTTTTTTTGCGAGACATGGTTTCTCACATTAGCTTCCCCATTATGGTGGTCTTGGTTACTATTAACACTTTATCTTGTCAAATACGCCACCAATAGTGTTCGATAAAGACGACGACCCTATTGGACCCAGTGGCTTCCGGTAAGACTCACGATGCTGTCACGCTCTGGACGCTTCCGCTGGTGACGGGGGGGGTGTGGTGGTGGGCAGGGGCGGCTCCAGCTTTGGTGGTCGGGGGGTGTTATCTTTTCAGTGGCCTTATGTTTAGCGGCGACCTAGATATTCACTCCAATCAATACCGACGGTGGGGTTGGTTGCGCTGGTTATGGCTACCCTACCGTCGTTGGTTTGCCCATCGTTCGATGTGGTCCCATGGATTTTTGGTAGGGACCGTGGTGCGGTTGGTGTATTTAGGGAGTTGGGGAGTGTTATTGGGGACGGCGATGTTGGGGCTAGGCCGGATCTTGAACTATCCTCTGAACCTAGATTGGAATTATGTCTGGCGTTTAGTTGGCGGGTATGGTCTCTGGGTTTTTGGCGGGTTGGAGTTGGGAGCAATGTCCCATAGCTTGGGCGATGTAATCTCTAGTGGCTATAAACGGTTGGTTAAACGGTTTAGGTAATGTTACATTCTTATCTCGCCCCGTCTTCTCGAAGCATTGATGAGCAAAACTGCTTGGAGCCTACCATGAGCCTAATATTCACGCCCGACCCGGAACGACTCAAGCAAGCCCGTATGATGCAGGGAGCCATTTGCGATGTGAAAGCCCAAGCCACCCTACGATAGCCTGGGCTGAATAAAACGCCTTACGAGAGGACGCTACCAGTTCCGATTGGACAAGCCACGTTAGTTCCACCGAGTCCGCAATAGCCGTTGGGGTTCTTGGCGAGGTACTGCTGATGGTAGTCTTCGGCATAGTAGAACTCGGGCGCGTCCAAGATCTCGGTGCTGATCTTGCCGTAACCCGCTTTGGTCAGGACGGGCTGGTACTGGTCGCGGGTAGCCTCAGCAAGTTCGCGCTGACGGGGCGTGTAGGCATAGATCCCGGAGCGGTACTGGGTGCCGGTGTCGTTGCCTTGACGCATCCCCTGGGTCGGATTGTGGCTCTCCCAGAACACCTTAAGCAGGGTTTCGTAGCTAATCTGCTGGGGGTCAAAAACGACGAGCACGACTTCGTTATGCCCAGTCCGTCCCGAACAGACTTCCTCGTAGGTGGGATTGGGGGTGGCCCCGCCCGCGTAACCGGCAGCAGTGACATAAACTCCCGGTTGCTGCCAGAATTTACGTTCCGCGCCCCAAAAACACCCCAGGCCAAAAATCACCATCTCCATCCCAGCAGGGAAGGGCGGCTTGAGGGGATGACCGTTGGCAAAGTGTTTCTCAGGAACGGTTATGGCGGTGGTCCGACCGGGCAGGGCTTCCTGAGCGGTGGGCAGAGTCGTCTTTTTACCAAAGCCAAAGAGAGCCATAGTGCAGTTCCTAACGGTATGTATCTTTATTTTAAATAGTATTGAAAGGCTACCGCAGGCATTGAGAGGGCAAGGGCAAAAAGTAGGCCAAAAATCAGGAAATCCTGAAGGCATAACCTGCTTACCTGTGTCCGGCAGGGTACGGGGTAGAGGACGCTTTTAAGCCCCAGTAAAGATACGTGACGGATAAATACCAGTCCAGAACCAGCCTCTACAATTATCCTATTAAGTGATGGAGCAGCCCTGTGAAACGTTACTTAAGAGTTGCCTTACTGCCTATGTTGCTGATGGGGACTTTTTATGCGGGGATGGTCTACGCTGCTGACCCGCGCCTCGACCAAGCCCTCGACAGCCTCGCCCGTGCCCAGGCCCTCCTGGAAGCCGCCACCAACCCCTATGCCCAACCCGAGTTTGGTAGCCATCGGCTCAAGGCAATTCTCTTGATTGAACTGGCCCAAGATGAAGTCGTCCTAGCCCAGCAATACGCCGACAACTCCGCGCCTCCCGTGGCCCCCAGCAAATAGAGCTTAGGTCCACTCCAGGGCACCCTTGCGCCACGCATAGACCAGACCGATGACGAGGATGGCAATAAAAATCAGGGCCTCAATAAAGGCCAACAACCCCACCTTGTCGAAGGCCACCGCCCAAGGGTAGAGGAAGACCGTCTCAATATCAAAGATGACAAAGACCAAGGCGAACATATAGTAACGGATATTGAATTGAATCCAACTATCGCCCCTCGGCTCAATGCCCGACTCGTAGGTACTTTTGCGAAAAGCACTGACAATCTTGGGCCGAAAAACCGCCGACAGACCCAGGGCAATCAACGGAACCAGCGCTGAGACCAGCAAAAACACCAGCAAGTAATCGTAACCAGAGAGGACAAACATCGGCAGGGGTCGGTAAGGGTATACTTCAATCTAGTTTACAGGCTTACCATGGGTCGCCAAGACCAAGATGATTTTCTCCAGCAATACCAGCAAGGCCGGGTCGGGCTGACCGCCACCCCTGGTGCCGGGAAAACCACCCTCCTCATCCGCTTGGTGAGTCAACTGCTCACCCAGGGCGTACCCATTGAACGGATTCTGGTCCTCTCCTACACCCGCGCCGCCAGCACCAACTTCCGGGAGCGACTGGTCAAAGAACACCCCAGCTTGGCCCACCTGGGCCTAGAAAATATTTGCACGATCCACAGTTGCGCCTACCGTTTGATTCAGCCACACCTCGCTCGCTGGGGTTATCTGAGCGGTACCCTCACGCCTATCCTCGCCATCCAGAAGAAAAGTTGGATTGAGGAATGTGTCCTAGCTTGGCTCGATGGCAAAGAAGAACAGTGGCAACGTTACCTCATCCCCGGCTGCGCTCCCGAGACGATCCGGCACTGGCGATTGAAACTGGTAGACCTAGCAGAAGAAGGGATCAGTCTCGCCAAACAACAACAAATTAGGCCCCATGCGTTACGTAAACTCAGCCAACAGTATCCAGACCGCTTTTTTCTCAACCTGACCAGCGTGGTCTACACGCCCTACCAACAACACCTGACCGAGTTGAATTTACTGGATTTCGATGACATGGTTAACCTTGCCATTGACCTCCTAGAAGAGGATGAGGCGGTGCGGACCCAATGGCAGCACTATCAATATCTCCTCGAAGATGAAGCTCAAGACTCCACCCAGGCCCAACACAAACTCCTAAATCTGTTGACCGGGGATGGTAATTGGGTCCGGGTGGGCGATCCCAATCAGGCGATTTTCTCCTCTTTCACCGCCGCCGATCCCCGCTATTTACTAGAGTTCTGCCAAGAGAATCCTAGTTACAGGTTGACAGAGGCTAGCCGCTCAGTCCGTCCTGTGATTGAGCTTGCCAATCATTTCTTAGGCCGGGTGGTGGCAGACCATCCCCACCCCGCTGCCCGCCGCGCTTTCTATCGCCAGTTCATCCAGCCCACCACCACTAACC
>NZ_JAAXLT010000085.1 GCF_013285555.1 Candidatus Cyanaurora vandensis
ACTGGGAAACGTCAACGCTTGGGGAGAGCATAGCCCCTACGACAGAGGCGCAATCCGATGTTGCAAGCTGACTCGTGGAACCAAGAGCTGGGCGGTACCACCCAGCTATCCCCCGGCTTTAGCCGTGGGGAGTGTCAACCAGCACTCTTGTAGCACAAGCTCTGAATGGTTGCAGTTACGGTTGCACTGAGTCTAGTGGTAGAAGGTGCGTCCGGCGTAATAGCTGTTTTTGGTGTGGGCTTCGGCTTCAGCCTGGGTCATCAAGGGTTGCCAAATGGGCTGGGGGCTGTCCTGATTGTCGCCGTGAAAAGTGTCTGGGGTACGCCGGGACCCAGGCAGAAACGCTACAGTGTCGTTACGGTTTTGGAAATGGGTGTGGTCCTGACCAAGGTTTTTGATACCCAAGCGGGCTTTGAATATTTTTGGCAGGGCCTACGCAAGTCGGGGATCATCAAGGCGCGGGCTTTGTACCACGGACGGACCCGGCGTTTTCGGGTGGATGTGCCCTGTGACCAGGACCTAGAATCCCTCATCGCCCTAGAGACTGAAGCCCGCCGTCTCGAACAACAGGCGTTACAACTCGAACAACTCTGGGGCCTAGACCGCCGTTTACTCGAAGACTAGGGCACCTCGCCCACGTAGACCTGCTCCCCCTGGAAGTCCCAGGTCACGGTCGTCTGCTCAAAAAAGGGCAGCCCCAAAACCATATCCATCTCTCCCAATAAGTCCGTCTCGACCACCAATACTTGCGGCGGGTTGAAGCGTAGGTAGAGCTTGCCTAGGCGGATCTTCAACAGACGATTGACCCTCTTGACCTGCGGTGGACTTCCCGGTGCCGGGTCTAAATCCTCGGGGCGTACCCCTAAGCCCTCCGCCGTTGTGGACCGCAACCAGATAAAGGGCGTACCACTGTCCAACTGGGTCCGGTAGGTGGGAGCCTTCCCTAACAAAATAGTCTGGCCCACAGTGGGTAAAGCGATCGCTGAACTGTAGATAAGGGGATTGAGGATCAAGGCGGGACGCGAACCGACCAGACTAAGGGAGACGCGCTTGATGCCCGGGAACATCCCTGGACGCAATCCGAGTACTCCCTGAGCCAAGTAGCGTTTGACGGTCTCGACGACACTGGGGGCGGGGCCTTCGAGGGAGCTGGCGAGGAGGAGGGGGACTTTTCGTTGCCAGTCACCCAGGGTTAAGGCTAGATCGACGACCGCGCCTTGTACTTGTCCGCCGTCGGTGTAGCTGAGTCGGCTCGTGGGTCCCTGGCGGTTGACGAGGGCGGGGTGGCCTTGGCTGGGGTCCAACCAACTCTGGGCACTCCCGGTCGCCAAAATCAAGCTGGTATTTTTTCCCTCAATCTGGATATCAAGGACATAGAGGGTGGTAGTGCGGTCCTGGAGGATGCGGACTGGGAGTCTGACCTCCGCTAGGGTCTGACCTTGACTCGGCAGGGCTAACCAACTCGTCAACCCCACCAGCAATGTCCCGCGTCTTTTCATAGGATGATTTAACCATGAGTAGCCCCCGCACGCTGTTAAAACGGCTTGACTACACCCCGGCTCTCGCCTGTTCAAATTTGGAGAAATCCATACCAACGCTCTCAAACTCCTACTAAAGCAAGAGCAGCTCCTGTTGTACTAAGTTCATCTCCTGTTTGAGCAAGTACACACCCCACGGAGGACGACCCAGTTGGTTTTGAACAGTGGGCTGATGAGTGGGGAGGCTAGCGGGCATATTTGACTCATCACATCTCGGGTTTGGGTAGCGTCTTGTCGTCCCGGCACCTAGCTAGCGGGAGGGTCTTGCCGGAATTCACCTTGGTAATGCGCTTATCTTTGGCGTTCGTCTCGACATTCAAACACGCGCAGCCGTAACCGTAACCGTTGGACCGAGTTTGCACATACTGTTTGTCATAGAAATTAGGGATGAACCAATGACGATGGCGGACCAGAGACCTTTAAGCGCACTGCACAGGCTTTAAGTTCGGGTTGGTGGGAACTCGGATCGAGGGCGGGGTGGGTGAGGGCATTGGCTTCGCTGGCCTCAGCCCACAATAATCACCAGTGCATCGGAACAAAAAGGACACCAAGAGGAATGGCGGCAGTAATACGGACGGGGAAGTAGGCGCGGCCCCGGCGTGATTGGACCTCGACCCAGTCCTCTTCCTTGAGGTTGAACTGGGCTGCATCCTGGGGATGGATCTCGATAAAGGGCGTGGGGTGCATTTTTCGGATCTTCTCAATCCGTCCCGTGCGCGTTTGGGTGTGCCAGTGTCCGTAGAGTCGTCCGTTAGTCAAGATGAAGGGGAACTCCGTATCTGGGGGTTCCGCGAGACCGTGGGGGTGTTGAGCCGCGAAATGGGCACGACCGTCCGGGGTGTGGAATTTCAAGTCGGTATAGAGACGAGCCGGCGGCTGGGGACCCGTGAGGGGGCAGGGCCAACGTTGGGGACCTTGCTGTAACTGAGCATGGTTAATCCCGGTCATGTCACAGGGGCGGCCCTCGGTTAGCTGGACAAATTCAGCAAAGACTTCGCTGGCTTGGGTAAAGGGGAACTGGACGGCAAAACCTAACCGACGGCCCACCTCCGCAAAGATCGCCCAATCGTCGCGGGCCTCGCCCCTAGGCGGCTGGAAGGCTGGACAGAGGGTGACGTAGCGTTCGGAGTTGGTCATAACCCCGGTTTTTTCGCTCCACTGGGTCGCCGGCAGTAATAGGTGGGCGTAGGCCGTGGTTTCCGTCGGGTCATAACAGTCTTGGTAGACCGTGAAGGGGGATTGACTAAGGGCACGTTTCGTCCGCTCTAGGTCGGGCATACTCACGGCGGGGTTGGTGGCGGCGATCCAGAGTAGGCCGACCGCCCCGGCTTCGAGTCCCAAAATCATCTCCCAGACATTGCGCCCCGGCCTGGGTGAAATTCGTCCGGCTGGTAGCCCCCAGAATTGCTCCACCCGTGCCCGGTGCTGGGGTTCCTTCACAGAGCGATAACCCGGTAATAGGTGCGACAAACCTCCCGCCTCCCGCCCACCCATGGCATTCGGCTGGCCCGTCAAGGAAAAAGGACCCGCTCCCGGTCGTCCAAGCTGCCCCGTCAACAGATGTAGATTAATCAGGGCACGGACTTTGAGCGTCCCCTCGCTGGATTGATTCATCCCCATGGACCAGAGCGAGAGCACTCGCTCAGCTTGGCCCCAAGTGTGGGCGCAGGTAATTAAATTGTCAATGGGGATCTGACATCGTTCACTGACCACGGCGGGCGGATAGTGGCGGAGGATTTCCTTGAGTTCCGCGAAACCCTGGGTATGAGCTTGGATAAAAGATTCTTTGATGTAGCCAAACTCCAACAGTAAGTAGCCGATGCCGTGCAGCAACTCGATATCTGTTCCCGGTTGAATGGCCAAGTGTAAATCGGCGGCGGCGGCGGTGGGTGTACGGCGAGGATCGACCACGATGAGCTTGGCTTGGGGATTCTGGCGTTGGTGCTTGGCGAGACGATTAAAAATAATGGGATGACATTCGGCGGTATTGGTGCCGATTAAAAAAGCACAATCACTTATCTCTAGGTCGTCATAACAGCAAGGAGGACCATCGGCCCCAAAACTCTGCTGGTAGCCTGAGACCGCTGAGGACATACACAGGCGCGAGTTAGCATCGAAATTATTGGTTCCGAGACAGCCCTTCATCAATTTTTGAGCCGTGTAATAGTCCTCAGTACAAAACTGCCCGGACCCGTACAGACAAAGCCCATCGGGTCCCTGGGTCTCTAGCACCTGTTGAATTCGTCGGACTAACAAGCTCAACGCCCCCTCCCAACTCAGACGGCGGAAGGGTTGGTCCAAGCGTTCACGGAACATGGGGTAGAGGAGACGGTCCTTGTCCAAGGATTCGAGGATGGTCGCGCCCTTGACACAGACCATGCCCTGATTAGAGGGGTGGTTACGGTCGCCCCGGACGCGCTGACCCAGGACCTCCAGACCACAGCCCACCCCGCAGTAAGGACAGAGGGTTCTAATCGGTTCCATCAGTCCACGAGGGCCGGGTCGCCCGCTCGTTCGTATAAAAAGGTCATCACTTGGTTACGGAGGGTGTAGTAAGCAGGGTCTTCGAGGATGTCAGCACGGGAGCGGGGCCGGGGGAAGTTCACGTCCAGGATTAACCCAATCGTCGCCTCCGGTCCATTGGTCATCAATACAATCCGGTCAGCCAGCAAGATCGCCTCATCAATCTCATGGGTAATCATCAAAACCGTCGTCCGGTCAGCTTCCCACAGTTTCAACACCTCGTCCTGCATCTCTTCCCGGGTCAGCGCGTCCAAGGCACCAAAGGGCTCATCCAAGAGGAGAACTTTGGGGCGAATTGACAGGGCGCGGGCGAGGGCAACCCGTTGTTTCATCCCGCCGGAGAGCTCACCGGGCTTCTTGTGGGCGTTGGCAGTGAGACCGACTAGCGCAATGTAACGGTCAGCGATTTCTTTTTTCTCAGCCTCGGTACCGGAGAGAGCCGCATTGATTCCCAGCAAAACGTTCTCGTAGGCCGTCAACCAAGGCAAAAGTGAATAGTTCTGGAAAACCACCATCCGGTCGGGTCCGGGTTCGTAGACTTCCTTGCCCTCCAGGATCACGCCCCCAGTCGTCGCCCGACTCAGCCCCGCCACCATATTCAAAAGGGTAGACTTCCCGCAACCAGAGTGACCCAAGAGCGCGACAAACTCCCCCCGTTTAATCTTGAGCGCGACATCCTTGAGGACCACATAGGGACCCTTGGGCGTCGGGAATGACTTAGTGATGTAACTCAGTTCTAGGTAAGACATGGCGTTCCTCGGTGAAGGCCCCTCCGCCCCACAGGGTGGGGGACCAAGGCCAAAGGCGTAAGCAGAAGACAGCAGAGCATTTTAGTTCTTGCTCCCCAGTTCGTGAACTTGTATCTAGCGGCTGCTCTAGCTTTGTCCCCCCATTCATGGGGGCTAGGGGGCTTCTTAGCTCAAGCGACCGCAGAAGCAGTCTGCATAAATGTCAGGGGGTCGGCGGGGTCGAGGCGGGAGCCGTCGGGGAGGACGAGGGGCTGGTAGCTGGCGGCGGGGAGCTTGTGACCCAACTCGGTACAGGCTTGTTGGAAGACATCCTCGCGGTACACCCGGTCCAACACCTCGCGCCAGTGGGGCGGGAAGGGGAGTAGTTCCCAGCGCGCCATCTGGGTCAATACCCACAACTGCTCAGTCCGGTTGGTCGGGGCAAAGAACACATTAAAGTCCGGTAGTTGCGCGGTTCGTCCGAATCCATAGTCGTAGGACCCCGAGAGTCCCTGGGCCGTGTACTCGCTGTTGACGTAGGCTTTGGCCCCGATGAGACGGCTCACCTCCGCGCGGTTGGCCCGGTCCTCACAAAAAAGACAGGCTTCAACTAGGGCTTTGACGAGGGCGAGTTGGGTCTGGGGATAACGGGCCGCCCAGGACTCCTTGAGACCCAAGACTTTTTCAGGGTGTCCGGGCCAGAGGTCCAGGTCTGTCACCGGGACAAAGCCAATCCCTTCTTGGACCGCCCGGGTATTCCAGGGTTCGCCCACGCAGTAACCATCAATGTTCCCCGCCTGGAGGTTCGCGACCATCTGGGGCGGCGGGATGACGACTAGGTTCACATCCCGGTCTGGGTCAATGCCACCGCCCGCTAGCCAGTGCCGCAGCAACAGGTTATGCATCGAAGTGGGATGGACGATGCCCAGGGTATGACGTTTGCCAGAACGGTCCTCCGTCAAATAACGTTTGAAATCGGCGCGGGTACGGACGCCCTCCTCCCAGAAACGGCGGCTCAGGGTGATGGCGTTGCCGTTGCGCGAGAGGGTCATGGCACTGATGAGCGGTACGGATTCGCGCTTGAAGGCTTCAGCGAGAGGCATCCCGGCGACCATTTGGGCACCGTCGAGTCGGTCTTCCAGGACCCCGGCGAGAATCGCTTTCCAACTCGGTTCCCGCGAGAGGGTGACGGTCAGCCCGTGTTTTATGAAAAATCCTTTCTCTTGGGCAATCACCAAGGGCGCACAATCCGAGAGCGGCACAAAACCGAGGGTGAGCGCGGCTTTCTCTAGGCCACTCCCAGCCTTGACCACGGGCACGGTTTTCGTGGCGGTCTGTTTTTTCGCCTGACTCAGGTAATAAAGTAATTCGTTGCGCTGACGGTAATAGTTGGGGTTGTTGATAACGACGAGTCGTTCGCGGGGCCGGGGTAACTCGACGGTCATGGTATCGGCAACTTTCGCGGCGGGACCATTGCTCATCATCACAATCCGGTCTGATAAAAGGAGGGCTTCCTCGACATCGTGGGTCACCATGACCACGGTGATCCGGTGCGCCTCCCAGATCTTGAGCAGTTGCTCCTGTAAACGGCCGCGCGTTAGGGCATCCAGGGCACCGAAGGGTTCATCTAACAATAGAACCTTGGGCCGAGTTGCTAGGGCACGGGCCAGACCCACCCGTTGCCGCATCCCACCGGAAATCTGCTGGGGTTTCTTGTCGGCAGCGGCTTGTAACTGGACCAAGGCAATGTGTTCCTCGACAAGGGCCGTGCGCTCACTTTCGGAAAGTTGGTCGTGGACCGCATTCACCGCCAGGGCAATGTTTTGGCGCACGGTCAGCCAGGGTAACAAGGAGTGATTTTGAAAAGCCACCATCCGGTCAGGTCCCGGCCCCGTAATCGGTTTCCCCTCTAGCAGAATCCGGCCTGATGTGGCGAGTCCCAAACCCGCCACCATATTGAGGACCGTGGACTTACCGCAGCCGGAGTGCCCAATCAGCGAAACAAACTCTCCCTCAGCAATCTGGAGGTTGACTCCCCGCAAGGCCTCATAGACCCCGGTGCCCGTGGTGAAAATCTTACCCGCGTTCTGAATCTCTAGAAACGCCATCGCTATTACTCCGAGACGACCAAGACTTTACCCAGGTAATACACCAGCCGATCCAGGGCAAACCCGACCAACCCGACGTAGACCACCGCCAGAATGATGTCACTCATGCGCGAACTATTGTAAGAGTCCCAGATGAAGAAACCAATTCCCACCCCGCCCGTGAGCATCTCCGCCGCCACAATCGCCAACCACGCTAACCCCACCGCAATCCTGAGCCCGGTGAAGATGTAGGAGGCCGCTGACGGGAGCAGGATACTGAAGAAATAAGTAGCCCGCGAGAGCTTGAGGACACTCGCCACGTTGCGGTAATCCTGGGGGGTCTGCATTACGCCCACCGCCGTGTTGAGGATGATGGGCCAGACCGCCGTAATAAAGATGACAAAAATCGCCCCCGGTTCCGCTTGGTTAAGTGCGGCTAGCGCAATTGGCAACCAGGCCAAGGGCGGGACCGTCCGCAACACCTGCACGATGGGGTCCACCGCGATCCGCAGGGGCTTAACGGTACCAATCAAAATCCCCACACTCACCCCCACCACCGCCGCCAGGGTATAGCCGAGGGCCACCCGTTGCAAACTGGAGAGCAACTGCCAGCCCAAGCCCTTATCGTTGGCTCCCCGGTCAAAGAACGGGTCCACAATCAAGGGCAGCGTATCGGTAATCACCTGCACTGGGCCAGGAATTTGTCCGGTCTTCCCCGCCGCGCTCAGTAATTGCCACGCTCCCAAAAAGACCCCGAGGGCCAACAGGGGCAATAGCACATAGGTAGCGCGTTCCCACCATTCTTGGAGGGCGGGGTTCGGCTGGGATTCAACGCTCAGGGGTCGTACAACCTCGTTCGTCATCTGGGTTTCCTCAGGGTAGGGTGATTGGGGACGAGGGGAGATTTAGACTAATTTTTTGATTTTGACGGCCTTGAGATAGGCTTCGGGGTTCGCTGGGTCGAACTTGATGCCATCAAAGAACTTCTCCACGCCCCTGGAGTTGCCCTTGGGTCCCGCTTGACCAATAGACTTCGCGGCCTCCCGCCAGAGGTCCTGACGGTTGCCGGCGGCGACTAGTTTTTTGCCATCGGTGCTGGTGGGCAGGACCCCCCAACGGATGTCCTCGGTGATGAACCAGAGGTCATGGCTGGGATAGGGATAGGAGGCATTGTTGGCCCAGAACTTCATAATGTGCGGACTATTGCGCTCAATCGGACGACCATCGCCGAAGTCAAAGATCCCTTTGTAACGGGCGACGATATCAGCAACGGGCGCGTTGATCCACTGACGGCTAGAGACAATGCGGGAGAGTTCGTCTTTATTTTCGGCCTTGTCCGCCCAGAGTTGCGCCTCTTGGACTGCCATCAAAATCGCTTTGCTGGCCTTGGGATATTTGTCCACGTAGGCAGCCCTGACGACCAAGGACTTCTCTGGGTGGTTATTCCAGAGTTGCCCGGTGGTGAGCGCGGTGTAGCCGACCTGTTGGTTAATCAACTGCTGGTTCCAGGGCTCCCCCACACAGAAAGCATCGGTTACGCCCGTCTTCATGTTGGCGACCATCTGGGGGGGAGGAACGGTGACTACTTTTAAGTCGGTGTCGGGGTTGATCCCGCCCGCTGCCAACCAATAGCGAAGCCAGGCCCAGTGGGTCCCGCCGGGGAAGGTCTGGGCCACGGTAATGGGGTCGCCACTGGCCTTGGCCTGCTCAGCGACGGCTTTCATCGGCGCACTGTTGAGGCCCAGTTTGAGCGGTTTGTACTTGTTGGAGACGGAGATAGCCTGACCATTGATGTTGAGACGGGCCAGGATGTACATCGGAATTTTGCGGCTGCCCTTGGTAATCGCGCCATTGCTGATGAGATAGGCCATCGGGGTCAAGAGGTGTGCCCCGTCAATCCCACCACCCTCTGAGCCGAGTTCTAAATTGTCGCGGGATGCGCCCCAAGAAGCCTGTTTGAGGACCTCGACATCTTTCATGCCGTACTTCTCGAAGTAGCCCTTTTCTTTGGCAATGACGAGGGGGGCACAATCACTAAGGGCCACGAAACCCAAGCGGGCCTTGGTGGTCTCGGGGGCATCGGCGGCGTTGACATAGCCCGGAGCCAAAAGCGTAGCTCCAGCGGTCAAAATTAGTTCCCGGCGGGTCAAAGGACGAGGTGATTCCAACAAGGTCGTATCCTGTAATACTTATCCCCTAGGAAACACGCTCTCTCGGTTGTGAAATGTATTGCGTGATACCTAAGGATGGATGCAAGAGTTATTCGTTATCGTTCTGATAGCGAAACAGCATAAAACAGCCTCCGCTCCCAGTGTCTCCCCACGGATGAACAGATAGACAGGAATAATTTCTATTACTTTGAGCGAGTGAGCCGATTGTGCTGTCTACCGCGAGGTATAAAAAGATGTCTAATTTGCTAGTGCCCCTAGTAGTGAGTCAAGCCGACAGTAAACTGGTCTGAATTGATTTTTCCTGGACAAATCAATTCAGACCAGTGATTCGCTGCATTGAGGAAGCATAACAACCTTAGCTTCCCAGCCAGCTACTGAGATTTTGTACTTTAAGTCAGCTTGCTATATTGAGAGGCTGAATCCGGTTAATCTACCTATCCCCATGCCCCGTCCTCCCGCCCACAAAAAACAAGTCAGCCGCGCTGTCGAGGTCCTGCGTCGGCTCAAGGAACATTATCCTGAGGCCCCCTGCTCCTTAGATTACCAAAGCCCCGTTCAACTCCTGGTGGCAACTATCCTCTCGGCCCAATGCACCGATGAGCGGGTGAATCTCGTCACGCCCCACCTCTTTGCTCGGTTCCCGGATGCGCGGGGTTTGGCTCAGGCTGACTTGGGTGAACTCGAAATCCTGGTGCGCTCCACGGGGTTTTACCGTAACAAGGCCCGCAATATCCAGGGCGCGGCGCAAAAAATTATGACTGATTTCGCCGGAGAGGTGCCCCGGACGATGATGGAACTATTGACACTGCCCGGGGTCGCCCGCAAAACCGCAAACGTTGTCCTCGCCCACGCCTACGGTATTAACGGTGGGGTAACCGTGGATACGCATGTGCGCCGTCTGAGTAATCGGTTAGGCTTCACCATCACTCAGGACCCGGTCAAAATTGAACAAGACTTGATTAAACTACTCCCCCAACCCGATTGGGAAAACTGGTCTATCCGCCTCATCTACCACGGCCGCGCCGTCTGTAATGCCCGTCGTCCTGCTTGCGAACGTTGTTTCCTAATTGATATTTGCCCTGGAGCCATCCTGCCCGTCAATCAGGGGGAATCGCTCTAAACTTGAGTAGGATTAACTCCAATATCATCCCTTTAACATTGATATTCCTGGGGTATTTCTAGCAAATGAGTGCCAGATGAAAACCGATACCCTCTTTTACGTCATCTTCCAGCAAGCCCCCGCCGTCTTCTTCCAAGCCATCGGACGGGATGAAGATATAGCGGCACACTACGAGTTTGTTTCGGTGGAGGTCAAGCAGCGCAGCTTTCGCATTGATGGTGTCTTCCTGCCCAAGCTTGCTACCGAGCCTATCTACTTTGTCGAGGTGCAGTTCCAGTATGATGCGCTGCTCTATGCCCGCTTCTTCACTGAGGTGTTGTTATATTTAGACAAGTCCCCGCTCAGCAACGATTGGCACGGGGTTCTGCTTTTTCCCACCCGCGCCCTAGACCCGGTGCTAGAGCCCAAGAGCCGCCGCTACCAAGAACTACTTGCCCCGAGTCGGACCACCCGGCTGTACTTGGACGAACTAGCAATAGTAGCTCCTGAGTCACCGGGGTTGAGCTTGCTTTACCTAGTAGTGGAACAGGAGAACACCGCCGGGATGAGTGCGCGACGCTTGTTAGCCCAGAGCCGTCAGCGCGGGGAGCAATTTCATCAAGAAATGTTAGAACTAGTGGAAGCGGTATTGGTGAGTAAGTTTCCGCGCAAGACTCGACAGGAGGTGCTGACGATGCTCAACATTGACTTGAATGTACTGAAACAGACGCGCTTCTACCAAGAAGTCTTACAAGAAGGTAAGGAAGAAGGCCGGGAAGAAGGCCAGCGGCAAATGTTAATTGGCTACTTGAGCCGCAAGTTCGGTCCTTTGCCTAGCGAGGTGAGTCAGGCTTTATCAGCCATCACCGAGGCCCAACAGTTAGAAGATTTACTAGAACAAGCAATCGCGGCCCCAACGCTGCCAAGCTTTCACCAAGCTCTTCTGTCAGCTAGCTAATCCCGACGGCCCAGGAAGTTGGCAAGGACAGGGACTAAACCGATGAAACCATCCTCTTGGGGGTAGTGTCCGGCATCCAGGAGCTTGGTGAATTCACCGTCCTTGAGGATACGGGCAGTTTCTTGACCCAGACTAAGGGGGAGCCAGGGGTCTTGGTCGCCCCAGGCAACAAGGACGGGTTGGGTCCAAGTTTTGAGACCCGTAGTAATCTCCGGGAGGGCTTGGGCGAGTTGGAGGTTGCGGATGGTGGCGACCAAGGCTTTCCCGGCGGCAGAGCTTTTGAGGAAGGGACGACGGTAAACCTCTAAGTCCGCATCGGGGATCTGGTACTTACTCCCCGCTTCCAGAGTCCGGTCAACCAAGATGGGGTCCTGGGTCAACATCTCCCCGAGTAATGGCAACCCCCACTGCTGCATTGACCAGGGTAGTTTTGCGGCACCGAGAGGCGCATTGAGGATGACCAAGCGGCGCACTTGGTCAGGATGGGCTAGGGCATACTGAATGCCCACAGAACCAAGAAATCCCTGGACGACCAGATGAAAAGGAGCCAGTTCTAGCGTCTGGACAAAGGCGGCAAGGGCAGTCAGGAAAGCAGCAGGAGTGTAGCCAAAAGCTTTGGGTTCCGGTTTGCTCGATAGGCCCGACCCAATCCAGTCCGGGGCCACACAGCGATGCCCGCGCTCGGCAATTCCCGGCAGGACTGCCCGCCAACTGTAACCCTGGGCAGGTAGACCGTGGAGGAACAAGACTGGGGCGAGGTCTGAGGGTCCGAGGGGTACGGCTTCACGATAGAACCAAGACAAGGGACCCACTTCAATCAAGTGTTGGCTATTCACAGGGCATCCAATTTTTTTGAGCTTACTGCCCACCGGCAGCCGGGGCAAGTCCCAGAACTGAGCGGAGACGAGCAACCACGCGATGCCAAGTGTAATTTGCCGCGTGCGCAGGTCCCCGCGTCTGTGCCTGGGTGACGAAATCAGGGCAGGTCATAACTTTGTTCATCTGGACCACCAAGTGTTCAAGATCGGGTGCCAAAAACCAAGTGGGGGTCTGGTCCGGCTGCATCGTCTGGCTGAGGGTACTGGTTACATAAAGGGTGGCATCGGGATGGGTAAAGTCATCGGTGGCTCCGCCCTGGGTACAGATGACCGGCAGGCCGCAGGCCATGGCCTCCAGCACAGGCAAGTTGAAACCTTCGGCGCGATAGGGCGAAACGTAGACATCGGCGGCCTGATATAATTCGGCGCACTGCTTAAACGTTAAAGTTGCCCCGTAATAAGTCAGGCGCGGGGTCACAAGTTGTCGTTCTTGTACCGTCAAGGTCTGCATGATATTGGCAAGATATTGCTGTGAGGCATAGAGCGCGTCGGAACCCTTCAACACCAACCGCGCCTCTGGGTTAACTGTGGCAACTGCGGCAAATGCTTTTAACAACAAGTCAATCCCTTTGTTACTGGTCATGGCCCCGATGTGCAAAAAAATAAACCCTTGCCAACCTAGGTCCTTGCGTAACTTCTGGCGTTTGTAAGAATTGGCAGGCTTATGGATTTTAGGGTCAATACCGTGGGGGACTACCACCACCCGTTCAGCGTCAGCTCCTTCGTGCAAGAAGCCGGAGCGGGACCACTGCGAGGGCGTGATAATAGTTGCCTGAGAGTTGCGGTAAGCCTGAATAAATGGCTGGTTGCCCGTCATGTAGATGCGCGGCACCATGCGGCCCTCTGCCGTTCCAAACACCCAGACTCGCTCTCCCCTCGTGGGTAGGGTGTAGGGAAAACCAATTCGATAGGTGGGCGCAATAAGATTTAAGGGGGGGGCGGGAATACGCTTAAGCGTAGATTCACTCGCGGTATCAAACAAGCCTAGGGTAGATTGCCAGTTGGGATTGTAAAAAGGTAAATCACGGTGAAAAACCTGTAACCCCGGCTGCCTGACCAATTCCAACAGTTGAAACTGGTTAACGACGGCGTAGGAGTGAGCGATGAAACGCCAACCCTCGATCAGTAATGACCCGTCACTGCCCAAATTCATGACCCTAGCTGAGAAGACCATACCATTTCTTAGAATTAGTGCATGATTTAGGCGTTGAGATACTCTAAAGAAAATAATTGAGGGTCTGGCGATGATTGGGTACTCGCACTACTCATGAATGAGGATGCTGGGATGCTCAAGGCCCTGAGGGAAAAGCAAACTGAGCTTGCTAATAGAGAGAACCCTTTACCAAGAGCGGCGTAAAACCCCTAGCTTTAGCTATGGGGATATAAGCCGTATCAGCCAATGGCGCATAGGATAGCTAAGCGACAAATTTCAGCTTAAATAAACTATAATAGTAGTATGTTAGTCCTTGAGTCAAAGTTAGTCGCCACCTCTGAGCAGTTCGCCTTAATTGATGAGGCGATCCGCACCTTCCAATTCATCCGTAATAAAGCCTTGCGCTATTGGATAGATACTAAGGGTGCTACTAAGTATGATCTTAACAAACAATGTGCGATTCTTGCCAAAGAGTTTGAATGGGCTAATAAACTAAACTCGATGGCAAGACAATCCGCAGCCGAACGAGCATGGTCGGCAGTCTCCAGCTTCTTTGACAACTGTAAAAAGAACATTGTGGGCAAGAAAGGCTATCCCAAGTTCCAAAAA
>NZ_JAAXLT010000086.1 GCF_013285555.1 Candidatus Cyanaurora vandensis
ACGGCGGGTGTCCAGGAAGAAGAAGGGGAGCGCAAACAGGCTAAAAGCTCGTAAGCGTCTAGCCCGTCAACACTTAAAAGTCTCCAGGCAGCGTAAAGACTTTGCTATTAAAACAGGCACGGTGCGTAGGGGTCCGGCACCGGACCCCTGTCCAGTCCAACGACTTGGTAGCCATTGAGGACTTGAAAGTGCGGAACATGGTCAAGAACCATCACTTAGCCAAGTACATTAGTGATGCTAGCTGGTCAATGTTCAGAACATGGTTGGAATATTACGGCAAAGTGATGGGGCGGGTAGTCATTGCTATGGCACCCCACTACACTAGTCAAGAATGTTCAAGCTGTCATGCCATTGTGAAAAAGTCGTTGTCTACGCGCACCCATGCTTGTCAGTGTGGCTGTGTATTAGACCGTGACCACAATGCAGCCTTGAATATTCTGGCAGCAGGATTACAAAGTACCCAGGGGCACTGGGAAACGTCAACGCTTGGGGAGAGCATAGCCCACGACAGAGGGCAATCCGATGTTGCAAGCTAACTCGTGGAACCAAGAGCTGGGCGGTACCGCCCAGCTATCCCCCGGCTAAAGCCGTGGGGAGTGTCAACCCTCAAGTCCTGTTCTTACCCTTGATGGCGACTTCACGAGCTATCGTAAAAATCGTCATCAGCCTATTTACGTCGTCATGCCCTAACCATCCTGACCCAAGCCTTTTGACCCATCGGGAAGGAATTAGACGCGTTGCTCAATCCCAAAGCCAATCAGAAGCGGTTCCGTTAGGACGGGGGCACGGCGGTAGTTGAGGATGCGGCGTAGGCGGAGGTCGGGATTGACAAAGGTAATTGAGTCCACCGAGACCACTTGGGTGTAGGGCGTGGTCATCAACATCTCACTGCGGTCTGGGTCATAGCGAAAGTGGGCAGCAATCGGGCGTTGCTCCTCGTAGGCGCGGTCGCGGAGATACACCCCTTCAATCGGGTCCGCCTGAGTCGGGACAAAGAGGATATTGAGACTCATCGCCGTCTTCTCGCCCGTCTCAGAGATCGTGTCGAAGTCAAGGTGAAACCCGCCCGTATAGCCCGTGGGCGTGGTCTGTTGGTTATCCTGGAGGACTTGGGCGCGGGCGGTGTCACTCAGGGGCGTGATGTAGTAATTGGTGTGGGAGCGTTCACTGCGCTGCTCGGGTAAATAATGGTAAGTCCGTTCGATAGTCCAACGGCCCATACAAAGGTCAAAAAATTGGTTCAGCGGCAACATTAAGTAGGCCGGACACTGAATAAATTGTATGACCCCTTAGCCAATCGGGGAACAGTACAATGGGATAAATCTACGGAAAGCCCTGATGGTCCTCGCCCAGCACCCCAGCCGCATCCCGCTGGCCCACGATGTCACCAGTCTCGTCGGCAATACGCCCCTGATTCGTCTCAAGCGGGTCGTCGAAGATTTTGCGCCCGGTGTGGAAGTCTATGGCAAGGCTGAATATTTCAATCCCGGCGGTTCAGTGAAAGACCGTCCGGGTCTCAATATGATCCTCCAGGGAGAGCGCAGCGGTCAGCTCACCCCCGGCAAAATAATTCTTGACGCCACCTCAGGAAATACCGGGATTGCCTACGCTTGGATTGCCGCCGCCAAGGGCTACCGGGTGAAACTCGCTCTCCCCGCCAATGCCTCCGAGGAACGCAAACGTATTCTCAATGCCTATGGAGTCGAACTCGTCCTGACGGACCCGGCTCTTAGTTCCGATGGGGCCATCCTCAAGGCCCGCGAACTCTACACCCAGAACCCGGACCTCTATTTTTATCCCGACCAGTACAGTAATCCCCACAACTGGCGGGCCCACTACCTGACCACGGGGCCGGAGATTTATGAACAAACCCAGGGCCGAGTTACGCATTTCGTGGCGGGGCTGGGGACCTCGGGGACCTGCATGGGTGTGGGGACCCGGCTCAAGGAGCACAACCCCCAGATTGAAATTCTTGCCATGCAGCCCGATTCCCCCTTTCATGGCCTCGAAGGACTCAAGCATATGGCGACTGCCCTCGTCCCGGCCATCTATGATCCCCATGTTCCCACCCAGCAAGTAGAAGTCTCCACCGAAGACGCGCAGCGGATGGTCAAGCGATTGGCCCGCGAAGAGGGCTTACTTGTGGGCATCTCCGCCGGGGCGAATGTGGTTGCGGCCCTGCGGGTTGCCCAGACCCTCACGGCGGGTGTGGTGGTGACGATCTTCTGTGATAGTGCGGATAAGTACCTCTCGGAGCGGTTCTGGGACGAAGCCTAGCTCCGAGTAGTACAGCTTAGAAGGTGGCCTCCGCCCCGATGCGAAACGTCGTACCTGGACTGGTGTAACCTAAAATGCCAGGGACTTCTTGGTAGATCGTATTAAAGATATTGAAGAGACCGCCC
Organism: Candidatus Cyanaurora vandensis; assembly: GCF_013285555.1. Lineage (GTDB taxonomy): Bacteria > Cyanobacteriota > Cyanobacteriia > Gloeobacterales > Anthocerotibacteraceae > Cyanaurora > Cyanaurora vandensis. The sequence continues at coordinate 2,403 of NZ_JAAXLT010000086.1, forward strand.
GTCAGCGTAACAGCGGGGGTAATTGGGACACGGGTGGTTAGGTCCCAGGTAGAATAGCTCGGCGCACTGACTACCGCTCCTCGGAAGGGTTGTTCGCCCTCGTACCTAGCACTCAGGGCCGCCGTCAGACCAGGGGAAGTGTAGGTTACCCGGAAGCCTGTATTATTCCAGGGCGTGCCAGGGAATTGATAGCCATAGAAAAAGCCCCCCTGAGTCGGACGACCAATCTGGTCCTGGGGGTCCACGCCGTAGACTCCGACCGGACGAGCATCGGTGAAGGTCTGGGAGACAAACACCTGCCAGTTTTTGTCCAGCTCCCAATCGAAAGTCATCTCCCAACCCGTCGCCAGCGTGGCTTGGGCGTTGATGGCTTGGTTACGGGGACGGTCCTCAAAGACTTGGGCACTGAGGATGGTATTGGTCAGGTCAATGCGGTAGTAGGTGGCGCGAAACAGGGCACTGGGGCTGAGAGCCACGTCTAGCCCGATATCGTATCCGACCCCGATTTCCGGGACGAGATCCGGGTTAGGCCGCCGGGAATTGCTGGTCAAGTAGAGTTGGGTCAGCCCCGGTGCCTTGAAACTCTGCTGCCAGTTGACCTTAAAGCCAAAGGGCGCGGTGGCGGGATTGGCACTGCCGAAGTTGTAGCGCAGTCCGGCTCCCGACGTGGTAAAAGTCCCGAACTGGCTGTCATTGGTCAGGCGCGAACCGAAGTTTACGATTAACGCGCCCTCATAGAACTTGAGGTCCTCGGTCAGATACAGTGCCCAGCGCGAAATTTCCTGGGAGAAGGGGACAAAGGGACGACGGCTATCCCCGAGGTTGGCATCGTAGACGATGGTGGGGTCGGGGAGGGGGACATTGAGG
>NZ_JAAXLT010000087.1 GCF_013285555.1 Candidatus Cyanaurora vandensis
CAAAAGACCAAGTAAGGCCCCAGCCCCCGCCCCAATCGCCGCATCCCCAGCAATCGCCCCGGTACTATATTCGCGGGGGTCCTTCTCATCGAAGAGCACATCAGAACTCGCCTGGACTGCGTAGTATTGCCCTTGGACAACCACTGCATCGGCCTGGAACTTAAGGCCCCCCCGCACGGGCACGAACCGCCCCCGAATCTCGGAACCCTGGGGGATAGCGACTTGGTTATTCGTGTCGTAGATGTCATTGCTAGTAAAGATGGAGAGCGGCTTTTCGCCATTGGGATCGAGGTAGAGGGCACCTTCACTGGAGTTGGGACTCGCTGGCAGATAGGTGTTAGCCGCCAGCCGCGAGACTGTCACATCAAAGGTACTGATGTTTTCATCTTTGTAAGAATCGTAGACCGGAGCGGGGGTAGTACGGGGGTTGAGCGGTTCAAGGACAGGGATATCTTCACGAGGGGGCAGACTCCGACTCTGGGCCAGCACCGGAACCTGACTGACCAAAAGACAGAGCGTAAGGGTAACGAGTTTAGACATAATCAGGCTCCAAAGCATACTGTTTATTCTAGTATGCCTGCCGATTCACATACCCGTAGTGTATTTTGCCAGCAAGCGCAACTCAAGACACTATTCCTGCTAGTAGCTGAAGCCGTTTTTGCGGGTATGGACCCAGCTCTCACCCTCAGTGAGCAGAGCCCCTTCGCGGATTTCACCCACGACAACCCAATGGTCCCCTGCGTCCACCCGGCCCCGCACTCGTCCGGTGAAATAGGCCAAGGCCTCTGTCAAAATCAGGACCCCGTCCTCACCCAGCCGCGTCGTCAACCCGGTAAAAGCCGGTTCCCCTAGCTCAAAACCCTTCCCAAAATGTCCGGCTAATCTGCCCATGGCGCGAGTCAAGATATGGACCGCAAAGGGTTGGCCCATCTCCGCCAGGAGAGTTTCCACGGCGCGGCCCTTACGCACTGCCATCGAGAGAGCCGGGGGTTCAAAACCCGCCTGTTGTACCCAGGAAGCCAGCATCCCAGTCCCCGTTTCGCCCGTCCCGCAGGTGATGATAAAAATACCACTCGGAATTTTACCGAGCGCGACACTGAGTAGTTCTTTGTCCACATCCGTCCCTGCACTGTCCCCCCATGGTATCAGTGGGGTAGCTAAGACCACCCTTAACCTAGGGTTAATGCGCTTGGCCTAATCTAGACCTCTAGGACCGAGTTACCCCCATGCCACTGCTGTTGTTACTGTTTTTACTCCTGAGCCCGCCGGTCGCCGCTGATCCGCTCGTTCAATTCAATGACAAGATTGCCACTTTGACCCAACACGCGGAGCGTCTCGAACAATTCCGGGAGTGGCACTATTTCTATAACTATCCCTGCGACACGACCTGCGACCAAAATTACAATACCCAACGACTGGTGGTTCTCAGGACCCTCCAAGAAGGTAGTGCCCTGCGTGCACAGTTAGTCACAGACCCTAGTGCTACCGCCGCTATGATCCAGTGGGAAACCCTAGCCAAGCGTGTCAATACGCTACTGTTGGTGACGGCGCGACGTTAAATATATAGATAGCGCAAGTTGTCATGGTTGGACCAGAATGATATTATGCTGCGGAATATCACGGGCAAACCATGGCTGACTGGAACCTTTTAGCTGAGCAATCCCTAAGGGGTGAGTTAATTTCCCGTGCTGAAGCCCTCGGTGTCTTGACCGCCAGCGATGATGTTTTATTAGAACAATTAGCTGCCGCCTACCGTGTCCGCCGCCACTACTGGGGAAACCGGGTCCGGTTGCACTTCTTACTCAACGCCCAGAGTGGACTGTGTCCTGAAGATTGTCACTATTGTTCACAATCGCGGATCTCGACCGCTGAGATTGAGAAATATCCCTTGGTAGCAAAAGAAACGATCCTCAAGGCGGCGGCTCAAGCACAACAGTTAAACGCTGGGACCTTCTGTTTTGTCATCTCCGGTCGCTCCCCCTCAGAACTAGTTTTCAACCGGGTCCTCGAAGCGGTACGTGAAGTCAAACAACACCATGACCTAAAAATCTGTGCCTGTCTCGGGCTCTTGAGTCAAGACCAAGCCCACCGCCTCGCCGCCGCTGGGGTAGACCGGGTTAACCACAACCTCAATACCTCCGAGGCTTTCCACGCCAATATCTGCACGACCCACAGCTTCCAGGACCGGGTAAAGACGATCCAGCACGTCCAAGCCGCCGGGATCACCACCTGCGCGGGAGGTATTGTCGGACTCGGTGAGAGTGATGAAGATATTCTCGCGCTGGCTCTTTCCCTGCGTGGCTTAAATATCACTAGTGTGCCGATTAACTTTTTAATTCCTATCCCTGGTACACCCTTAGCCAACCAGACGGGTCTAGACCCGAGGCGTTGTCTCCGGGTGCTATGCCTGTTTCGGTTCCTATTACCCGCCCAGGAAATTAGGATTGCTGGGGGCCGCGAGGTTCATCTGCGCTCCCTCCAGCCCCTGGGTCTCTATCCCGCCAACTCGATTTTCATTGGCGATTACTTGACTACGCCCGGACAGGCGGCTCAACGCGACTTGGCAATGATCCAAGAGGCTGGGTTTGTCCTAGAACACCCCGACGGTTCGCCCTATCACTCCACGAGTCATGTCACCCACGTCCCCGCCACCGCTTCCTAGTCGCCCCCGGCGGCGTAACCGCTGGTCCTTGCCTACCCTGGCGGACCTGCTCTGGGCGGTTTTGGGGCTGGAATTGACTGTAATGGGTACCCTCGTCACCTTGGTCTTACCGGATCGCTGGCCTGAACAGGTCATCTGGTGGCCCTTGGTGGTGAATTGGCCCTGGCAACCGGGCTATAGCTTTTCTTTGCAGGTTGCGGCGGTCCTGATTACAGGGATGGTGGGCGGGCCTTTTGCGGGTTTGGGGGCACAGGTGGCCTATCTGGTGCTGGGGCTTTGGTATTTTCCGGTCTTTTTTGAAGGGGGTGGTTTGGGCTATCTGAATCATCCGACCATGGGCTATCTACTGGGGTTTTTACCAGGAGCATGGCTGACCGGAGCCCTAGCCCTGCGCCAACGCTCCACCTTGATTGGACTGATGACGAGCGGACTATGGGGATTGCTAATGATTCATCTCTGTGGACTAGTCGGGCTTGCGCTACATTACGGTTGGGACTGGTCCTTAATTGATGCCGCCCTACGTTGCTCAGCCCTACCCTTACTGGGACAACTATTAAGTTTGTTGGGGGTCTCGCTAGCGGCTCTGGGCGTACGTCGACTCTTCTTCACCTGAGTGAAATTACTGAGACAATCTAGAACCCGTGAGAAAGTACTGAGCCTAACTGTTCCCAACCCAAGGAAAGTTAAATTAGATGGGGTCTCCTGGGACCGATAGCTCAACGAGTTCTCTGGGGATTATAGAGATGAGTCCCGCAGCGTCACACGGTCAGATCGAGGAGCCATGAGTTCAACAAAGATTTTGGTAGTAGATGATGAATTGACGATTCGCACCCTGGTGCGGCGTTACCTGGAGCGGGAGGGCTACCAAGTCGAAATTGCGGAGAATGGGGAGACGGCCCTGCGTATTTTTGACCAAATGGAGCCGGAACTCGTGGTCTTGGACCTGATGCTGCCGGATATTAACGGCTATGAGCTTTGCCAGCGGATGCAAAGCCGTACCAACGTCTACGTCCTGATGCTCACTGCCCGTGCCGATGAAGCCGACAAAGTCCAAGGCTTTGCCCTCGGTGCCGATGACTATTTGACCAAACCCTTTAGTCTCAAGGAGTTGAGTGCCCGGATCTCAGCGATTCTCAAACGTCAGCGCACCAGTACCCAGGCCACCGAGCAGGTCCTCAAGTACCAAGCGATTGCCATTGACCCGGTGCGCCGTGAGGTCCGCATGAGTGGGACTGACCTCATTGAGTTGACGGCCCTGGAGTTTGACTTGCTTTACCTCTTGGCCCAGGCACCGGGCAAAGTTTGGCGTCGGTCTGACCTCATCCGCGAAGTCTGGGGCTATGACTATGTGGGAGATGAGCGGGTGGTGGATGTCCACATCGGGCAGATTCGCAAAAAGCTGGAGAGTAATACCAGTGAACCCATTTACGTGAAGACCGTCCGGGGGGTCGGCTACAAGTTCGATGAAGGCACAGGTTCATGAAAAAGGCCTGTCCGCTTGAGCAGGCCCTTAAAAGGTTCAAAATGGTAGCCCCAAGGGGATTCGAACCCCTGTCACATCCGTGAAAGGGATGTGTCCTAGGCCTCTAGACGATGGGGACGTGCGTCTGAACCTTTTAGATTGTAAAGACTGCCTGTGTACCCTGTCAATGGTTTGAAGTCCTGACCGGGGACCAGTAAATCCAGATCTCTAAATATAACATTTGCCCGTCCCGATAGATACAACTCTTTGCTAAGATAGGAAAGCCTCTTCAGGGATAGAGCATGACCGAGAATAAGCAGCCCGTTAAGTTCCTCAATCGCAAGATTGACAAGAAGGGTCTCGCAAAGCTGATTGCTTGGGCATTTACCAACTATGGCACCGCTAAGACCGCCCAGATGGCGGATTCCCTCAAAAACCTCGGATTTCGATTTGCCACCCGCGCCGGGGTCTCGATCTCAGTGGAAGACCTAGAAGTACCCCAAGGTAAGCGGGCCATCCTGGAGCGGGCCGAGTCAGAGATCGAACAGGCCGAAGAACGCTATACCCGTGGCGAAATTACTGAAATTGAACGCTACCAAAAAGTCATTGATACCTGGGCGGGAGCGACAGAAGAACTTACCGAACAGGTCAGGACCAACTTCCAGGACCGCAACCCCCTCAACTCCGTCGGGATGATGGCCTTCTCGGGGGCACGGGGCAACCTCTCCCAGGTACGTCAGTTGGTCGGGATGCGCGGTCTGATGGCTGATCCCCAAGGGGAGATCATTGACCAACCGATTAAAACTAACTTCCGCGAAGGTTTGAACGTCACTGAGTACATTATTTCCTCCTACGGGGCACGCAAAGGGCTGGTTGACACGGCCCTCCGTACCGCTGACTCGGGCTATCTGACCCGGCGGTTGGTGGACGTATCCCAGGATGTGATCGTCCGTGAAGAAGATTGTCTAACGACTCGCACGGTCTTGGTCACATCGCTCAGAGACGGGGAGAAGCTTGTTATCGGGCTACGGGACCGACTTTTTGGTCGTTACCTCGGCGAGGATGTCCTGCACCCGATTACCAAAGAAGTCTTGGGCCGCCGCAACGATGTGGTCTCGGCGGAGATGGTGGATCGGTTTAGCCTCTCTAGCGTGGAAGGGGTGCGTGTCCGTTCGCCCCTCACCTGTGAAGCTAACCGTTCGGTCTGTCGGCTGTGTTATGGCTGGTCCTTGGCTCACGGGCAGTTAGTAGATATTGGTGAAGCGGTCGGGATTATCGCCGCTCAGTCCATCGGCGAACCGGGTACTCAATTGACGATGCGGACCTTCCACACGGGCGGGGTCTTCACCGGGGGCGTAGCGCAAACGATCAAGGCTCCCCACGGCGGGAAAGTCTTGTTGGGAGCTAACTTGCGGACCCGGCCCTTCCGTACCCGACACGGCGACGATGCCCTTTTTGTGGAACAGGCCGGGACCTTGAAGCTCCAGGGCGGAGAGCAGGGCGAAAAAGAAATCGCCATGCCCCTCGGTTCCACCATCTACGTCAGGAATGGTCAGGAAGTCCCGCTGGGGGCGATGATTGCCGAGGTCGCCATCTCCGGGAAGACCGCCCGTAAGACCACCGAAAAAGCGACGAAAGAAGTAACGGCTGACCTTTCCGGGCAAGTCCGTTACGAGGACCTGACCCCAGAAATCAAGACCGACCGTCAGGGCAACGAAACCAATTACGCCGCTCGTCAGGGGGGCCTATTGTGGGTCCTCTCCGGTCAGGTCTATAACCTGCCACCGGGAGCCGAGGCGTTTGTTAAAGAAGGCGAAACCCTCCAGCAGCACGGGGTCTTGGCCCAGACGCGGATGGTCTCCGAGCGTGGTGGCAAAGTCCGTATCAAAGACGCCGATAACAAGGGCGGACGGGAAGTCGAGATTATCACGGCTTCCTTGGTCCTTGATAATGCCCAAGTGCGTGAGGAAAAATCCAAGGGCCGTGAGCAGATGACCCTCACGACCAACAGTGGGCAGTCTTTCCTACTCAAGGCAACTCCCGGTAGCAAAGTCTACAACGGTCAAGTCGTCGCTGAGATGGTGGACGACCGTTACCGGACCCGCACTGGGGGCATCCTCAAGTTCGCGGGCCTAGAGATCTCCAAATCGCGCTCCAAGCAGGGTTACGAAGTCCTCAAAGACGGGACCCTGCTCTGGGTCCCCGAGGAGACCCACGAAGTCAACAAGGACATCTCCTTGCTGGAAGTGGAAGATGGTCAGTTGGTGGAGGCCGGGACCACGATTGTCAAAGACATTTACTGTCAGACCAGTGGGGTGGTCGGGGTAGTCCAGCGCAACGATATTCTGCGCGAACTCATCATCCGTCCCGGTGAACTGCACCTGATCCATGACCCCGCCGACCTCAAAGTACCCCACGAGTCTCTGGCCTACCCCGGCACGGAAGTTCTAACCGGAGTGGTGGTCGAGGAATTACGCTACGTAGAACAGATTGAGACCCCCGAGGGGCCAGCGGTCCTACTGCGTCCGGTGGTGGAATATCCCGTTGCGGCCCAACCCGCTGTACCCAGTCAAGCCGTGGTCTCTCAAGAGGGTGCAGGCATCCGGCTCAAGGTCGTTCAACGTATCCCCTACCGTGATGGTGAGCGCGTCAAGTCTGTGGATGGAGTGGATCTACTCAAGACCCAACTGGCTTTGGATGTAGATGAACACAGTGCCCAACTCGCCGCCGATATCGAATTCATTGACGGGACAGATACCGCAAACCCCGACGGGACAATCAGTCGGACGCTCCTACTCCAGATGGTAATCCTGGAAACCCTACTCATCCGCAGTGACCACGTGGCGGACCAAGTGAGCGGCAGTACCCGGACCCGTATCCTGGTCCAGGATGGTGACAATATCCCGCCCGGTGCTGAAGTAGCCCGGACGGAGATCCTGGCAAAGGGCGAAGGCCGAGTCCAAGGGATTACTTATTTTGGAAGTGCGGTACGCCGGATCTTGCTCGTCACTGAGGAGGACCTGTTGCGGGTGCCCGTGACCAAGCTCGAAGCCCAGGCCAAACCCCACAAACTGGTCAAGCGCGGTGACAAACTGGGGATGCAGGAGAACCAGCCCATACTCGCTCCCATCTCTGGTGAGATCCAGACGGCTGCTAATGGTGAGGTCGTCCTACGCCGAGGCCGTCCCTACCTGATTTCGGGGGGAGCCATCTTACTCCAAGAGAACGGCGACCTGATCCAGCGCGGGGACAATCTTTCCCTGCTGGTCTACGAGCGGGCTAAGACCGGGGACATCATCCAGGGTCTACCCCGCGTTGAAGAACTGCTCGAAGCCCGCAAACCGAAAGAGATGTGCGTACTGGCTGAAGATGATGGGCGGGTGCAGGTGACCCAGACCAACGACGATGCCCTACAGATCCAGGTCATTGAGACTAATGGCAGCACCCATGATTATCCCCTACTCCCCGGTCAAAACCCCGTGGTAGTAGATGGTCAGGAAGTGCGAGCGGGCGAATCGATCAGTGATGGTCCTGCCAATCCCCACGACATCCTCCGCATCTTCACCGGAACCAAGACCTCGCTACGCGGGGTAAATATCCAGCGCGGGATTGAGGCTGTCCAGCGTTACCTAGTGGATGAAGTCCAGTCGGTGTACTGCTCTCAGGGCGTCGAGATCTCCGATAAACACGTTGAAGTAATCGTGCGCCAGATGACCTCCAAGGTCCGCGTGGACGATGGCGGCGACACAACCTTCTTACCTGGTGAACTCGTCGAACTCCGCCAGATTGATCAAGTGAACGAGGCGATGGCAATTACCGGCGGTGCCCCTGCCGAATGTACTCCGGTCCTCTTGGGGATCACCAAGGCCTCTCTCAACACCGACTCCTTTATCTCGGCGGCTTCTTTCCAAGAGACCACCCGGGTCTTGACGGAAGCAGCGATCGAGGGCAAATCCGACTGGCTCCGGGGTCTGAAGGAAAACGTGATCATCGGACGACTGATCCCAGCGGGGACGGGCTTCAACAACTTCGAGGAACCCCTGGATGAACTGGTGCCCCTAGGGGACGAGCCAGATAGTCTGGGTATCGAAGAGACCTATGTTGCACCGCCAACCTGGGCCAGCAAATTCGGCGAGGGTATTAAATCCTTAGATGTAGCCGATGATGACGATGACGAATAGTTGAATGCTCCCCCTGGACTTCACCCGTTACGCAGCGCAGGCTAGGGCGAGCTTCGCCCTAGCTCTGACGGACGGTCATCAGCGTATTGCTGTGGATGTACAGATTTTTCGCCGCACGGGTCCGGCTCTTTTTAAGCCGCTTTTACTCAGTCTGCCGACACCCTGGGTGGCTATTTTTGGCACCGGAAATGCAGGGTTGGGGACGATTGAGTGGGGTGAAGGTCCGTGGACCCTACTCGATAGTGGTGAGGCTCTGGACTATCTAGGCCGTATCGCCTGGGAAACGATGGTCTTGATGGATGCGAGTTCCATTGAGAACGCACCGATGCGGGAATTTTGGCGACGAGCAGGGGCTAAACCGCTCGTCATGGTCAGTTGTTGGCCCGAGGCACCGGGGGTCATTGGGCTGGGGCGCGGTCCTGAGAAAGAACGCACCTTACTTAGGGATCAACTCACTGTGGCCTATTACCTCCAGGCCTATCGGTTCCAGCCTCTAGTCGTCCACCGCGCCTACCCTGGACCCTGGGAACTCTGGCTGACCCAGGACACCCCCCAGTTATTACACAGCCAAGACACGCCCTTCACTCCTACGCAACTCCAGAAGCTGAGTCGCAATCAACCCAGCGTGGGAGCCAAGGAACGGTTCCAGGCTTTTTGGGCGGGGCCGAGTTTTTTTCAGGCTTGGTACTAGCAAATCTACACCGACGTTCGATTTCGTAGTTTAAAAAACGGCAGGGTCGTTAATAATATGTTCAATCTCAGTCAAATGTAACCCTGAATACAGTTTAAGCCAGCGTTAAGGTGTTTACTCGATTCCTAAGCTCCATGCAAGGTCGGCCTTGCATCTGTTGGAGACCGATAGGGAGTATTTCATGCACGACAAGCTTAGGAAGGGTTGGATAGGTCTGGCCCTAGCCCTAGGGATGGTAGCCCCGGCGATGGCCCAGGATGCCGCCCTTCCCATAAACTCGGGTAACACGGCCTGGATTTTAGTCTCGGCGGCCCTGGTCCTGTTGATGACCCCTGGTCTGGCCTTCTTCTACGGTGGCTTAGTCCGGGGCCGTAACGTTTTAAATACTTTGATGATGAGTTTTGTTGCCCTCGGGGTCATTGGTCTGGAGTGGGTCTTGATTGGGTACTCCCTCGCCTTTAGCCCTGGCTCGCAGTTCATTGGTGGTCTGGACTGGCTCGGTTTGAATGGCGTAGGCCAGGAGCCGAGTCCGGTTTACATGAGTACAGTGCCCCACTTGGCCTTCATGGTTTTCCAGGCCATGTTTGCGGTCATCACCCCGGCCTTGATCTCCGGTGCCGTGGTGGACCGGATGAAGTTTAAAACCTATGTCGTCTTCATCATGCTCTGGTCTGCTGTGGTTTACGCGCCCTTGGCCCACTGGGTCTGGAGTTTCGCGATGGTAGACGGCAAGATTGTAACGGCTGGTTGGCTGGGGACCCTGGGTGCCCTGGACTTTGCTGGTGGGACCGTGGTTCATATCAGCGCGGGGATCTCGGCTTTGGTTGCCGCATTGATCCTGGGTGCTCGTAAGGGTTATCCTGACCAACCCATGCCGCCCCATAACGTACCCTTCGCGCTATTGGGTGCGGGCTTGCTTTGGTTCGGTTGGTTTGGTTTCAATGCCGGCTCGGCAGGGGCTGCCGATGGTATCGCGTCCTTGGCCTTCGTTACCACCAACACAGCGACCGCCGCCGCGATGGCGACTTGGCTTTTAATTGAGACCATCTTTAATAAACCGACAGCGGTGGGTGCGGCGACGGGTGCGGTTGTGGGTCTGGTTGCCATCACTCCGGCAGCAGGCTTTGTCACACCTTTGGGAGCAATTGCGATTGGCGGTACGGCAGCAATTATTAGTTATTCCGTAGTCCAGTTGCGCTCCAAGCTCAAGTTCGATGACTCGCTGGATGTATTTGCCTGTCACGGGATGGGCGGGATCACCGGGGCTGTCTTGACTGGTGTTTTCTGTACCAAAACTGTCAATGCGCTAGTTGTTAATGAAGGTCTGGCCTACGGCGGCGGGTTCGCGCAACTCGGTATCCAACTGACCAGTATTGCGGCAACCGCAGCTCTGGCGGGGGGAGCCACGGCGGTCATTCTGTTGTTGTTGAAATTCACCCTGGGTCTCCGGCCTGAGGACCGGGCCGAACTGGAAGGTCTGGACATTAGCGAACACGGCGAAGAAGGTTACACCGGGATGGTCAGTGGCTACGCCGTCACCCAGGACATGGGCTATAGCTCCACCGCCCAACCCCAGAACATTCCTCGTCCGGCCCAACAGGAATAGCAGGACTTCTTTTTACGCAAAGCCCCGACCGGGGCTTTTGTTTTGGTTGTATGGCAATCTAGAAGAGAACTGGAGACCACCATGTCCACTGTCAGTCTGATGCGTACCCCCAGCTATGATGCAGCAGTGCTAGATGAGGCTCTCACCGGGGTCCTCGCTCCCCTCGGTGGGATGGGAGCTTTTGTCCAACCGGGGCAACGGGTCTTACTCAAGCCGAATCTACTGACGGGATCGCGGCCTACGAAAGAATGCACCACCCGGCCTGAGCTAATCCAAGCAGTGGCCCTGAGTGTCCGGGCCTGTGGTGGTAAACCTTTTTTGGGCGATAGTCCGGCTTTTGGCACCGCTCAGGGGGTAGCACGGGCTAACGGGCTGTGGGACCTCTGCCAGGAAATTGACCTACCCCTCGTCGAATTTCACGGGGCGCGGTATGCCTCTGTCGGGGAGTTTGCCCACCTCAGGCTCTCTAAGGAAGCCATGGGTGCTGATGTGGTCATCAACCTACCCAAGGTCAAATCTCACTGTCAACTTACGATTACCTTAGGGGTGAAAAACCTCTTTGGCTGTGTCCCCGGTAAACTCAAAGCTTGGTGGCACTTGGATTCGGGCAAAGATAGTCTGCGTTTTGGGACCATGTTGGTCCAAACGGCCCAGACGATTGCCCCCCAACTCACGATCATTGATGGCATTATCGGGCACGAGGGCATGGGACCGAGTAATGGTGAACCGCGCTTTCTCGGGTTACTCGGGGCAGCAGCAGATGTATTTGCCCTAGATCGAGTTTTTTGCGCCATTCTCAATGTAGACCCCGCGACCGTCCCGACCCTGCAAGCAGCCACGGTCCTCGGGGTGGGTCCGCAGCACTTGGGTGAGATTGACTTGGTGGGTGCAACTTTAGAAGAAGTGCGTTTGACAGATTGGCAGTTGCCCCCGACGATGATGCCCTTGGACTTTGGGGTACCCAGGGTAGCCCGTTCCTTCCTGCGGGACCTCCTCGTACGTTGGGTAAAAGAACCCTTGAGCCGCCCATGAAAGTTGGTGTAATTGTCTTCCCTGGCAGTAACCGGGAGCGCGATGTGGCCTGGGTGACCCGAGAGCTCCTCCAATGCCCGACGCGCTTGGTCTGGCATACCGAGACGGACGTGAGTGATTGTGACACGCTCATTCTCCCTGGTGGTTTCAGCTACGGTGACTACCTGCGCTGCGGTGCGATTGCCCGCTTTGCCCCGGTCATGCCTGCGGTAACTCGTCATGCCGAGCAGGGTAAGCCTGTGTTGGGAATCTGCAACGGGTTTCAAGTCCTGACGGAGGCGCACCTCTTGCCCGGTGCCTTAGTCCGTAACCACAGTCTTAAGTTTGTTTGTACCTGGGTCCACCTGCGCGTCGAACAGGTCCGTTTACCTTGGACCGCGCGCTATCAACCCGGCGAAGTCCTAAAGGTCCCAATTGCTCACGGGGAAGGCCGTTATTACGCTGATCCTGTAACCCTGGCTGAACTTGAAGGAAATGGTCAGGTCCTCTTCCGCTATGTGACGCCCACTGGCGAAGCTGCTCCCCAAGCCAACCCCAACGGTTCGCTCAACAACATCGCGGGCATTTGTAACCGAGCGGGTAACGTCCTCGGTCTCATGCCTCACCCTGAAAATGCCAGTGACCCAGTACTGGGGTTAACCGATGGGCTGCGATTATTTAAGGGGATGTTGACCACACTCGTTATTCAGTAGTTGATTGAGGACGCGCAATTACCCCTAAACTTGTAGACCCCGGGATTGTGAGTTAAGTTAGATTAAGAAATCTTAGTGAGACCCCGTCTATGAAGTTTTCATGGCGCATGTTACTCCTGTGGGCCGTACCCCTGATTCTGATTGGGGCACTGCTTTTGCCTAGCTTTACGGGTAGCCAGCAGTCTTCACCCTCTAACAGCAATGTGGCAAACAGTTCCAAGCAGTACAGTGAATTCATCGCTGACCTCCAGGCGGGGCGAGTCGAGGATGTAGCGATTTTAGAAAATGGACGCACGGCGGTCGCCACGATTCGCGAACCTAATCTGGGCGACCGGGCGACGCGTTTCCGGGTGAATCTGATTCCCTTGGACCTAGAAAACCTTTACCGCTTGATGCGTGAAAAAAACGTTAGCTTCCAAGCGGCTCCTGCCAATAATAACGGTCAACTTTTTGGCCTGTTGAGTAATATTCTGTTGCCGCTTTTACTGTTGGGCGGTCTGTTTTTGTTGCTGCGTCGTTCCAACAGTGGCGGTCCTGGTCAGGCGATGAACTTTGGTAAATCCAAGGCGCGCTTCCAGATGGATGCCAAGACGGGCGTTGGTTTTGCCGATGTCGCGGGGATTGACGAGGCCAAGGAAGAACTCCAGGAAGTAGTGCAATTCCTGAAAAAGCCCGAACGCTTCACGGCTGTCGGGGCCAAGATCCCCAAGGGTGTTCTACTGGTGGGGCCACCCGGTACCGGGAAGACCCTGCTTGCCAAAGCCATTGCTGGGGAAGCGGGTGTACCGTTTTTCTCCATCTCCGGTTCTGAGTTTGTCGAAATGTTTGTTGGGGTCGGGGCTTCGCGGGTCCGGGACCTCTTCAAAAAAGCCAAGGAGAACGCGCCTTGTATCATCTTTATTGATGAAATTGACGCAGTGGGTCGTCAGCGCGGGGCTGGGATCGGCGGCGGTAACGACGAGCGCGAGCAGACCCTCAACCAGTTACTCGTCGAGATGGACGGCTTCGAGGGCAATTCAGGGATCATCATCATTGCCGCAACCAACCGTCCCGACGTATTGGACTCTGCCCTGTTGCGTCCCGGTCGTTTTGACCGTCAGATCACCGTGGACCGTCCTGACCGGGCTGGTCGTCTGGAAGTCCTCAAGGTCCACTCGCGGGGTAAAAAGCTTGACCCGACGATTGACCTAGAGGTAATTGCCCGCCGGACGCCCGGTTTTGCTGGGGCGGACCTAGCGAACCTCCTCAATGAAGCGGCAATCCTCGCTGCCCGTCGTCGGTTAGACTCCATCACGATGAAAGAAGTGGATGACGCAGTGGACCGGGTAGTGGCGGGTCTAGAACGTTCACCGCTGATGGATAGCAAGAAAAAACGACTGATTGCTTACCACGAGGTCGGTCATGCGCTCGTCGGGACACTCACAGCGGACCACGATGATGTCCAAAAAGTAACGATTATTCCCAGAGGCCGCGCTGGGGGCCTAACTTGGTTTACGCCCTCGGAGGACCAGTTGCTTATCTCCCGGATTGAGTTGATGGCACGGATCACTGGCGCTTTGGGGGGTCGGGCAGCGGAAGAAGTGGTTTTCGGTGGGGATGAGATTACCACGGGAGCCAGCGGCGACTTCCAGCAGGTGACGAGCATGGCGCGGGCCATGGTGACGCGCTTCGGGATGTCCAAACTCGGGGTGGTTTCCCTGGAGAGTGAGGGCGGTGAGGTCTTCTTGGGAGGGGCGATGATGCGTCAGCAGAGTTATTCCGAGGAAGTGGCGGCAACGGTGGATGAACAGGTACGCCAGATTGTCCGCCAGTGCTATAGCGAGGCAGTGGCTCTCTTGACAGAACACCGCGACTTAATGGATCTAGTGGTGGACCGCTTGATTGAAGAGGAGACCATTGACGGCGAAGAACTCCGTAAGATGGTTGCCCAAGCCACCCAGTTACCCAACAAGATCAAATTGGCTCTGCCAATCGCCCCGTAGAGCTAGCATTTTCTGTAAGGAGCGGGGGCAACCCCTGCTCTTTTTTTATCAAGAGCGGCGTAAAACCCCTAGCTTTAGCTATGGAGATATAAGCCGTATCAGCCAACGGCAAATAGGATATCTAAGCGACAATTTTCAGC
>NZ_JAAXLT010000088.1 GCF_013285555.1 Candidatus Cyanaurora vandensis
AGCCACTTGGTTTTGCGGTGCGATGAGCCAGCCCAGTTGTGCGCCATTGGCAATGTATTCTTCAAGCTTGGTCTAGATATCGGTCAGTTCGTCCGTGGGTGAGAGGAGCTCTAGGACAAAATCAGGGCAGACCGGGGCAAATTTGCGTTTTTGTTTGGGAGTGAGCGTATCCCAGCGGTCTTGACGAATCCAGGAAACATCAGGAGAACGAATGGCTCCATTGGGTAAGGTGAAGCCAGCGGCAGAGTCGAAAACCACACCTAACTGAGTCTGCTGGTTCCAAAGCCAAAGTTGAGCAATCAAGCTGGCGTTAAAATAACCGCTTTCACTGCCGGTGGGAGCCATGGCGATCAGTTCTCCGGTCGCCGTGCGTTCGAGGCGCGTCTCTGGATTGTGGTGACAGAGTTGTTCAAAAGCTTCATCACTGAGGGTGAGCAGAGGTTTGAGCTTGAGGGTGATTAGGGCCACGGGCTAAGCTCCATTAGACAGAGCGGTGTAACGACCATAGCGCATCGTGACTCTGACGTAGCAGTATGGATTACGTCTCTGTAGCTGTCATCAAAAAAGCTCCTTGTTAAGGAGCTTCTGATAAGTTACCGAAACGATGTGTTATAGGGTCGGGGTTGGTATGACGCCCCCTAGCCGAAATATCGTCCCGGCCCGAGCACTGCCGCCCCCAGCCGTGGTGCCGTAGAAAGTACCATCAGCACCCTGCACCACCCCGCCATAGAGCGCAGAGCCCCTAGCGTAATTGAAAGCCAATAGCGTGGTGAGGACGCCCGCTGGGGTCATCTGAAACACTGTGCCAAAGCCAAAACCGCCCCGGACCGTGGTGCCACCCCGAGCCGTGGTGCCATAGAAGTTGCCATCACTACCCTGGACCAAGCCAGCAAAGGGGTCAGCCCCACGGGTCTGCTCATCAAAATCAACCAGGGTCGTGAGTGTGCCGTTGGGTGTTATCCGAAATGCAGTGCCATCCCGAGAACTGCCACCCTGGAAGGTGGTGCCGTAGAAGTAGCCATCACTGCCCTCCACCAATGGGGCCTCAGGAAAATAGCCCGCTGCGTCGCTGTCACTAAAGTTAAACAAGGTCGTGATGCTGCCACTAGGGGTCATCCGAAATACCGTGCCACAGCCCGTAAAGCCTGCAAAACAAGCTGCACTACCGCCATGGAAGGTAGTGCCGTAGAAGTCGCCATCGCTGCCCTGCACTAATCCATTTGGGGCTTCACCATTGGCGTTGTCGAAGTTAACCAGGGTAGTGAGCGTGCCATCAGGCGTTACCCGAAACGCTGTGCCACAACCTGAGGAGTAGCAATTGGTTGAACTCCCACCGTAATCCGTCGTGCCGTAGAAGTTGCCATCAGTACCCTGGACCAAATCGGTAGCGGGATTCCAGCCATGGGCACGGTCAAAGCTAGCTAATGTGGTGAGCGTACCATCAAGGGTCATCCGAAATACTGTGCCGCAGCCAAAAGTGCCACAATTTGTAGAACTGCCACCGCCGGTGGTGGTGCCATAGAAATTGCCATCAGTGCCCTGCACCAAGCTACCAATGGGATTAGCTCCATTGGCTTGGTTGAAGTTGACGAGGGTGGTAAGGGTACCAGCGGGTGTCATCCGAAACACTGTGCCACAACCATCCCGGCAATTGGTTGAGCTACCGCCGTACCAAGCAGTGCCATAGAAGTTACCGTCACTACCCTGGACCAAGCTACCGACGGGATTAGCTCCATTAGAACCGTCAAAAGTAACCAGTGTAGTGAAGGACTGCGCCGAAACCCCGCTCGGGACCGGACTCAGCAGTAAAAGCATAAACACAAGTAATCTATTCCGATGGATCATCTTCTGTACAACGCTTGACGCTCGTTGCGTTAACGAACCTAACGTGTTGCTGTGCCGCTCGTTCATGGTTACCCTCTGACTGGTTGTCCTCTGCACTGTACGGAATTCATCTGATTTCCACAGTGTGAATAGGTGACAAAAAGTGAGCTATTGGCTGGGGTCACGCGCCTAGCTGCTCCTCGCGCAACCAATCTAGGACGGCTTGGGTCGTCCGATGGAGGTCTAGGTTCGCATTGGGCGGGACGGGTCCGGTCTGCCAGGGATTAAAAGTGGGAGATTGCCAAGCAGACGGACCCAGGGGCGTAAGGTGATTTCCCGGTAAAGTCCGTACCGTGGGACTCACAAGAAGTTCGGCGAGCTCCGGGGTCTGGTCCAGGGTGTCATCTTGATAACGGATCAATAAATTGTGCTGAGTCCGGTAACAGTTACGGATAAGCTGCTGGGTCTGTTGGGGCGAGGGCGTGAACTCGGGGGTCAACCGGGGGTCTAGTTGGTCGAACCAAGGCACCGCCCGCCGCACTGGGTAATTGTTGAAACTAATCAAGATATTCCCCGCCCGGGTTGCTTGAAATAACCCGCCGCACAACAGGTGTAGTTTCACGCCCAAGCTATGGCCCAGACCGTAGACCGGGAGCCGTTGCCAACCCAACCGCTCAGTCACTTGTTCAAAGCGATCTAGGACCTCTTGGGCAAGCAGACTGTGATCAAAAATATTCAGGTATGGCACCGCCACCACCCCCCATCCGGCTTGAACTAGGGGGACCAAGAGGGCTTGATAAGACAACTGGGGAGCCACACCGACAAAAGCACCCCCCAACAGATGAATCACCCCAGTGAGTCTAGTTTTGGGCGGCAAAACCCAGGCCCCATCCACGACTTGCCAATCCATCTCGAACCCCCAGTGACTCATCTATGGTAGCGGACCCCTGATCCCCGACCTCCGACAGACCCTATTTAGGTACTGGGTCAGCTACCTTACGCAAAAGGTGAGTCATCCCATGTCCGATTCCAACCTGGGTCTAGGCGAACAAGCCCTCAGCCGCGCCGCTGAACTAGTCATCAATACCCAACTCACCGAGTCCGAGTCTCTGACGATAGATGTCCACGCCCCTGGTCTGATGCCCATGCAGGGGGAAGCCACTGGGGTCCATATCGAAGGTAAGGGGCTGACCTTTCATGAAATGCGTGTTGAGGCCGTCGAGGTCCAAACCGAGGCGGTGTCCATAGACCCATTGCGGGCCTTGGTGGGGGATATTCACCTCAGTCAGCCCGTCGCCGCCACCGCCCGCTTGGTCCTCAAGGCTGAAGACCTTAACCGGGCCCTCAATACCCCGACCGCCCTTGCGCCTTTCCAGGGTGTGACCCTACCGTGTACCGATAAACCGGGCACCCTGGATGTCCTAGCCGTCCATCTCGATTTCCCAGCCGCACAAAAGATGACCCTGGAGGTCCGCTTGAACCTGGGTTATGTGGGCGAACCTTCTCAAACCGTGGCTTTTACGGCGGGCATCCTAGTAGATAGCAATCTCTGTATTCAAGAAATGCACTTTTTAAAAGGTTACGAACTACCCCTGGAACTCGCGGGACCCTTGATGCAGCGCATCAGTATCTTGGCCCGTCAACGGGCGTTTAGTTGGCAGGGGATGGCCTTCCAGGTCCATGATCTCCAAGTAGAACCGGGTGCGATGGTTATCACCAGTGCGGCCCAAATTGCCCAGATGCCGAGCTAAGCCAAGTCCGGGTCCAGACCCTGATCCCGCCGATAACGGGTCAAACGTTCGACCTGTTGTTGGGCCAGCTCTTTTTCCTGACGTTGTTGTTCCATACGCTCTGCCCCCCAGGGCAATAGGACCCCAGCTTGGTCCCACCAACGAAGCCAACGACTGGTCCGGTGCCCTTTTTTTCCGGACCATACGCCCAACTGCAACCCCAAACCCGCCAGGAGATACCGCCCGTTCAGGTTTGCCGCCTGACGTTGATAGCGTCCCTCCGTCAGGCAATACACCTCTAGGGCACCACGATTAATTGCTGTCTGTCCTCATAAATGAGAAACTAGGAGAAAGAATTGGCCCAAACATGGGGCAGCAAGGAATCTGGGATTGGGAAAAACGGCAAGAGTGCTTG
>NZ_JAAXLT010000089.1 GCF_013285555.1 Candidatus Cyanaurora vandensis
GGCGAGATTGCTGGCATTTGTGCAAATCTTTCAAGATGGTCAAGGGTGTTTTTGAGTTAGGAGCGACTATGGGTGAATTCAGCTTTGCGAAGCTAGATGAGTACAGGAATCTTTTTGCTCTCAATTAGGTTTGCTATAGTTGGCCTATTATGTAGGGCTTAAAGAGGTCGCCCATCGCACAGGCCAAACCATCTATCAAGTCAAGCAGGGGCTATGCTGTGGGTAGTTGATGCAGCAACTGAAGCACCCTGCTAGGCCGATGGCTCTTAGGTAAGCCCTGACTGTGTTGAGGTCCACGGCTGAGCTTGGTCCCTGATGCTACCTTTTTGGCGGCAGAAGTGCCAAACTTAGAAAAATGTTGGAGTCGGGCTGTGCCACGTAGTCAACGTAATGACAACTTCATTGACAAATCCTTCACCGTCATGGCGGACATGATCCTGAAAATGATGCCCGTTAAGGAACAGGAGCGCGAGGCCTTTGCCTACTACCGTGATGGCATGTCAGCCCAGGGCGACGGGGACTACGCGGAGGCCCTAGAGAATTATGAGGAATCCCTCAAGCTCGAAGAGAACCCGATTGACCGTTCCTATATCATGTACAACATCGGTCTCATCAAGCAGGCCAACGGCGAACTCGAACAGGCCCTCGAATACTACAACCAGTGCCTAGAGGTCAATCCACGCAATATCTCCGCCATGAATAACTGTGCGGTTATCTATTACGAGTTCGCCCGTAAGCTGGATGAAGAAAG
Source organism: Candidatus Cyanaurora vandensis (assembly GCF_013285555.1). Classification (GTDB taxonomy): domain Bacteria; phylum Cyanobacteriota; class Cyanobacteriia; order Gloeobacterales; family Anthocerotibacteraceae; genus Cyanaurora; species Cyanaurora vandensis. The sequence continues at coordinate 752 of NZ_JAAXLT010000089.1, forward strand.
CAAGGAGGACGAGGCAGAACCCTGGTATGACCAAGCGGCCCAGATGTGGATCAAGGCCGTCCGCATCGCTCCCAACAACTATATTGAGGCCCAGAACTGGCTCAAAAATACCGGACGGGCTGAACTGTATTGAAGTCTTGCTGTTAACCTGGGTAAAGTCTGGGGTTTTGTGAAGTTTTATGGTGCAAGAGGGAGTGAACATGGTTTTTGCGTTTGACGTTGCCCGTCCCGATCCGCGTGTCGAAGAACTCCAGCGGACAGCAACGCTCCAAGACATACTGCGGACAATCCCGAAGCAGTATTTTCAGAAGAACCCGCGTAAGGCGATGTTCAGTTTGGTCACAAATATCTTCTTGGTGGCAGTGGGGTATGCCAGTCTCGTTCTTAATCCTTGGGGTTGGTTGTTCCCGGTGCTTTGGCTTTTTACGGGGACGGCTCTGACGGGTTTTTTTGTGATTGCCCATGACTGTGCCCACCGCTCCTTTGCCGATAGTCGCCGGGTCAATGATTTCATCGGTCACTTAGTCCTGTTGCCGATTTTGTACCCGTTCCACAGTTGGCGCATTAAGCACGACCAGCACCACCGTTACACCAACAACCTCGCCTGGGATAACGCCTGGACGCCCCTTTCCGTTGAGGAATTTCAACAGGCCCCACGCTGGTATCAAATTTTTTATCGCACCGCCCGTACCTGGGGTTGGTGGACGGCCTCAATTGGACATTGGATTGCTTTACACTTTTCGCCAGGACTTTACAAAGAAGGCCGGGACCGGCAGGATATGCAGTTTTCCGTCGGCGTCGTGGTTGCCTTTGCTATGGTTTTTTTCCCGTTACTGTGGTGGTTTGGAGGAGCTTGGGCGGTCTTGAACCTATGGTTGATGCCTTTTTTGGTCTATCACTTCTGGATGAGTACCTTCACGCTGGTCCACCACACGGTGGAGCCGATTCCTTTTTACCAAGAAGAACAGTGGAACCCGGTGGTGGGTCAGCTATTCTCGACAGTGCATTGTCGTTACCCAGCCTGGGTCGAGTTTATGTGTCATGACATCAATGTCCATATCCCCCATCACATCAGTACGGGCATTCCCCACTACAACCTGCGTCCTGTCCATCATGCCCTCAAGGAACATTGGGCCAGCTATATGCATGAGACTGAATTTTCCTGGCCTTTAATGCAACACATCATCACTCGTTGTCATCTCCATGATGGACAGGGCGGCTACCTACCGTTCAAAGATGAGTAGTTACTTGCTCTAAGGACATAGAAGTTCTGCCCCAATCTACCTAGGAGGTTATGTAGGAGGGAGGATGTAGGGGATCAGGGTAGGTCCTATCTTTGTGTTATGTAACGCAAGGATAAAACAATGCTGAGTCTGCTGTGGACCGTGGTGGTTTTGATGATTATTGCGGCACTTTTGGGTTTGGGCGGGGTCGTCTCGGCTCTTAAAAGTGTGGCGTGGTTTTTGATTGTTGGTGCCTTAGTTCTGGCTGCGTTTACCTTCATCACGGGCCGTCGCCCCGTCTAGATGATGCACAGCTTCGATCGTCTCCTGGAGATGGCATTTGCCCTGCTCCTACTAACTGTGGGAGCAGATTTTATGCTAGCGGCAACAGGCCAACTGCCAACTCTCTTGTCCCACCGTTCTGACCTATCTTCAATAGAGCGGGCTGGTTCTCCACGCTCCTTCTATCTTGCTGGAGGATTTCTACCAATGGGTCAAGGCTCAAAGTTTAAACACGCTCAGCACCCAGTTCTTGTAATGGAAGCTTAGCCAATAATGGAAAAATTCGTTCTAGGGCGACAGCGCGGGAGGCTTTAAATAAAACTCGGTCGTCTGGTTGCAGGTCTTTTGTAATCGCATAAGCAAGAGTAGCGAGTTCAGCGTGAACCTGGCTCGGTACTGGGTAGGCAGCTTGAGCAAGCGCGGTGATTTCGGGTCCATTACCATACAGAAAAAGCCCGTCCAGCCGTAAATCACGCACCCGCTCCCCCATTGTCCGATGCAGAGGTAAAGCAAAATCTCCCAACTCCCCCATCATCCCCAAGACCGCCAGCCGCCGACCGCCTTGATACTCAGCCAACCAGTCTAGACAGGCCAGAACCGCTTCTGGTGCTGCATTGTAGGTCTCATCTACTAAGGTGATGCCCTGGGGTAAGGTCAGAATGCGTAAACGTCCACCGGGGAGGACCAGCGCGGGCAAGGAGGAGAGGTCCGCCAGTTTGTACCCCAGAGCTTCCGCCACCGTCAGGGCCGCTAGGAAGTTGAGAGCTTGATGGCGACCGGGCAACGGTAGGGTAAAGGTCAGTCCCCGGTGGTGGAGTTCGCCAGCTAAGTAGGTATTTTCTGTGAAGCCATAGGTCAAGGTTTTCCCGGACCAGACCTCAGCAGCAGTTTGCAACAGGAGTTCATCCTCCCCATTAAGAACCGCGATCCCGTCAGGCTCCAGACCGATGAGTAGTTCACATTTCGCCCGCGCAATCGCCTGGGGAGAACCCAACCGCCCCACATGGGCCAAGCCCACATTAGTAATCACCCCGACCGTCGGACGGGCCGTCTGGGCCAGCCGCAAAATCTCCCCCGGCCCGCGCATTGCCATCTCCACCACCACCGCTCGGTGGGTCGGTTCTAGACTGAGGAGGGTCCGCGCCACCCCGATGTCGTTGTTCTCATTGGCAGGGGTTTTGAGAATAAAGGGACCGAGGACCTGGGCAATCAGTTCCTTAGTTGTCGTCTTACCCGCTGAACCCGTGACCCCAATTACGGGCCCTTGAAAATGTTCCCGCCACCACCGGGCCAACTGCTGATAAGCCCCGAGGGTATCGCTCACCCGCAGATGGGGCAGGTCCGTGGGCCGCGCCGAGAGGACACAGCCCGCTCCCCGCTCCAGGGCCAAACCCAAATAATCATGACCGTCGTACCGTTCGCCAATCAGGGGCACAAAAAGTTCGCCCGGTTGGAGGGTACGCGTATCGGTACTGACCCCCACCAGTTCACCGGGAGCCACCCCTCCAGACCACTGGCCCCCTACACAAGCAATTAACGCTGCAAAACTAATTCTCATCGTCCACGCTGGACCGGAGCTACATCTAAACGGACCATCCCGGCTTCACGAGCCGCCCGGACCAACAGGCCACAGGTAATCAGAGCCGCCCAAATCGCACTCCCCCCATAGCTCACTAAGGGCAGGGGCATTCCCGTCGGGGGCAAGAGACCCGTCACCACCCCGATGTGCATCAAACTCTGGACTACCAGCATCATCGTGCAACCAAAAGCCAATAACCGGACCGGACGGGCTGCCGAGAACCGGGTACTTAAGCGCAGACCGACTAGAGCAAACACCGTTAAAAATGCCAAGAACCCCACCACGCCCACCAGCCCAAATTCCTCAGCAAAAACCGCAAAGATAAAATCTGAATAGGGATAGGGCAAAAAGCTAACTTTCTGCGCCGATAAGCCAAAACCCACCCCCCACCAACCTCCTGAGCCAATAGCGAGGAGACTCTGGACCACTTGATAGCCCGCCCCTTGGATCTGGTTTGGCGCAAAAGGGTCTAAGTAGGAGGTCAATCGCTTCATCTGGTAAGCCGTGGTACTTACCTTGAGAGCAATCACTGCCACCGCTGCCCCCACGCTTCCCACCAAATAGACCAACGGGAACCCCCCAGCAAAGGCCATCAACCAGAGGACCACCGCCATTAAGAGAGCCATACTCAAGCTGGGTTGGGTATAAACCGCCCCAATCATTGCCACCAGAGCCAGTCCCCAAAAAAATTGGGCCGGAGGCCGGAGTTGGGACCAGCGGTCAATTACCCAGGCTGTCTGTAAAACGAGTAGCGGTTTAGCGAATTCCGAGGGCTGAAGACTGACCGGACCCAGAGCCAGCCAACGGTCCGCGCCATTGAGTTCTACCCCCACCCACTGGGTCGCTAGGACCGCCAAAAAAACTGTCCCAAAGAGAAACGGACTCCCTCGCCACCAATAGACCAAAGGTGTGCGGATAACGGTTTCAAAAACGCCCACCCCCAACGTGACCCAGAGCAGTTGCAACATAAAAAAATGGGTAGGGTCCTTAAACTCCCGCAGACCCTGGGGCAATGATGCCGAATACAAGACCACCAGTCCAAAAACTAGCCACACATAAATCATCACCCGCAAAACCGGGGCCTCGGGTGCCCAACTCGTGATGCTATTAACCGTGAGCGGAGTCGTAGGTCGTAAGGTCGGTATATTCATAGGAATTGGGGCCAAGGAAAACCGTGTGCCGCAAGCATTATAGCCGGATTCCTTCGCTAAGTTAGGTAAATATAGGGTTAACCAGCTCTATTACACTACAGCTAGAGGTCTAAGCCGTCCGCGCTGCTTCGCCCACACGCTCAGCAGACTGCAACCAGACTGTATAACCCGCTGGGGATGGATTTTTGACGACAATACTCAGGGCATGGTTATCGAGACAGGCACGACAGTGGGTAATGGCATTTTTGAGTTGGCTGGGCTGATAATTCGCCAGCATCCGAAAAGCTTTACCGTAGACTCGGATGCCCGCTTCAAGTTTATCTTCGTGGTTCACGTAGCAGGGTTTGACCTGGGCAGGATCTAAAATGAACATCGCCGACAGCACAGGGAGCATCGGTTTTATCCTAAGACGCACGGGATTAGCAGACATGAACTTAGGGTGAAGTTTTCCTCAGCAGTAAACGACCCAGGGCTGCAAAATCGGCGACCCAGTGGTCCGCGCCATGGGCGAGGAGTTCCGTCTTGGTATGTACGCCCCAACCCACGCCGCAAGCATGGATGCCCGCATTACGCGCCGTCTGCATATCAAAAATCGCATCGCCGACCAGGATAGCCGCCGTAGCGGGGAGTTCGTGGTAAGTGAGGATGCGCTGGACTGATTCAGGATCAGGCTTAGGACGGGCGACCTCGGTGGGGGTGATGATGGGCGCAATCGGGACGGTCCAACCCAATTGGTCCAAAATTTTGAGAATGGCCCACTGGCGTTTACTGGAGGCAATGGCAAGCTTTAGCCCCGCCCCGATCAGTTCAAGTAACAGAGCCTCCGCTCCTGGAAACGGCGTGGGAGCCTGGGTCAGCACTTGACCATAGAAATCTCGATAGGTAGTTTGTAGCGCGATACGCTCGGCGGCGGTTGCGTTGGGTAATAGCAGTTGGGCCTGGGTCTCTAAGGAGAGACCAATCATCCCGCGCCAAGTTTCTTTTAGGGTCGGTGGTAGATCTAGGGTTTGGACGGTCTGCCCCATGGCCCAGACGATCCCCGCCTCGGTGTCCATCAAAGTACCATCGAAATCAAAAATGACTAGGGGCCAAGGTGGAGCCATGCGGTTTCCCAATGCATCGTCAGTATCCCCCAGACCAAGAGCGATGCCAAGGCCCTACTCCTGTACTTCAATGCGCCGACCATCGGACAGACGACTCAACTGGTCCTCCAGACTCTCCGGTGTGCCGACCTGCTCATACCGCCAAAATAGCTCCGTCACGACGACTTCGCGGCCCTGGGTCGGTGGGGGTAGGAGTGGATTGAGGCGGAGAATATCCTCGATAGCGAGTTGGGCGACCTGGGGTGGAGCGTTGGTATGTTCCGCTAGCACTTGGACATCATAGACTTCACCCGTCGAGCTAATCCGATATTGAACTACGGTGTACTCACCCGGCAGCAAACGCGAGAAATAAATGTCGTACTGGTCCTGGGCGCGGCGCAATTCCCCAGAAATGTAGTCGTTATAGGAATGGGGCACGCCCTGGGCCGTCTGGGCAGCTTCGCCCGGTTGGGGTTTGGTTTGTAGACCGAGGGCGGGGTCGGTGGCGGGAGCTTTCACTTCCGGGCGGGCGGCACGATTCTGACGGTCTTGGCCCTGGGGCTGGCCCGCTGGACGATTGTCGTGCCCGAGGAGGGCCGTCGGTTCACTGACGAGATCAAAGACGAGGGGCGGCGGACTGCCGGAGGCTTGGTCTTGACCCCGCCCGCCCCCACCGCCCAGAATCGGGACGAGTACTAGTAGGAGAAGGGCAAGTAAATGACCCCCATAGGCTAGGGCCAAGGACTCCAGCCAACGGACGCGCAGGGCCGGGGCTTGGAGATAGTCAAAACGATTATTGCGAGCAACCCAAAAGGCATCTACCGCCCCCAACAGACTCAAACTCACCATCAACATCCCGACAATAATCAGGACCGGGCTTTGCTGGAGAGCCAGGATAAACTCCCCCGGCTGGGGGCCAAGCAATAAACCCCAGCCCAGCAATGTCAACAAAGCCGTCTGCGGGTCCGCCACCAACCACCACAGGCCAACAAAAAGTAGACCGTTGAGGACCCCGGCGAGGGCCAAGTAACCCGCCTTTTGCCCTTCGCCGTTGTACCACTGCCCCAACCCTGGGATTAACCCCAAAAGCCCAGCCCGCCAAGCCGAACGGGGCACTAAGCGGGGCGCCACATAAAAAGCCTCGGCAAAAGGTGAATCCGCTCCCCCCCAACTCGGCGACCAACTCCGGCTTAAAACAATTAACCGCCAACTCCAGACCACCAGCCCCACCAGGCCCCCCCACAACAGGGACTCTGCTACTGGGCTACTCTGGAAGGCTAAAAAATCGTAGACTCCATGGCCCAGCACCGCTGTTCCCAGCCCCAACCCCAGTAGGCCCCAGTGGGTCCGTCCATGCAACTGTTCCCAGACTCTCGCCTGACCCAGGTAGAACCCCAAAATCACGCCCAACATCCCGTGTAGTGGTACAGCGGTGAAGGCTCGCGCCAAGGCCACGTCATAACCCATGTCCAGGACATAGCTGACATTCTCAATCCCACCGAAACCCAGACCCACAGCGGTTGCGAGGATAATCCCGTCGTAGCTCTCGTGAATGGACAACCACAATAATCCGCGCAGGGCTAAAAACTTTGTCCCCTCCTCGACCAAGCCCACCCCTGCCAGAGTAAAAAACGCCAAACCGCCCAAGTTCGCAATCTCCCAGGGCCGCATCGTCAAGAGGGTCTCCAGGCCCAAAGCCGCCGCCGCTGCCAGACAACCGCCGACCAAGCCCAGCAGGACTAAACCCGGTTGAGACCAGTAGGGATAGCGGGGTCTGAGAGCTACCCCGCCGAGAAGGACTACCGCTGGCGCGACCGCTGCACTGACCAAGCCCAGACTCTGCAAGTTCATCGGGCAGACCCCCTACGACCCCTTGATTGTAGCTAAGCGATAGTCCACTCAGTCCCGTAGCTCTTAAGAAAGAGTTAACGTTTGCATGTTTAAGCCTTTAGTCAGGGGTTGTACAATTGATACATGGGTAACAATAAAGTTGAGTCTGGCGCACAAAATGTCAACAACCTACGCTGTCAGTCATCTCACCTACTTTGGAGAGAAACTTTTTGAGGGTCCGTAGCGTCTAAGTGTTTAAGGGAACAGAAGCGGACCCTTGTGCAGGATTTTACCACACAGACTGTGGTTGCTGGCAGAGAAGAACTGGCACATGGGGCTGAAATTACCGAACGTCGGGAAGAGGTGAGCAGAATGGATGTGAACAGAATGATGTCGGACGAAGGGACGTTGAGTGGACCTGAAGACCTCGGGCTTGAGGACGGGATTCAGGTGGAAATGGAGACCACCCGGCGCACGGGCCGCGAGAGTTCCTCCACGGACTTAGTCCGTCTCTACCTCCAAGAAATTGGTAAAGTACCCCTGCTCAAGCGGGATGAAGAAGTGGAGTTAGCGCGTCAAGTCCAGCACTACATGAGCATGATCCATGCCAAAGCTCAAGAAGAAAAACAGCAGGGCCGGACCCTCACTCTCGAAGAATGGGCTGAGTTGACAGACCGCCCTTGGAGCATCGTGGGCCGTGAGATTACCGTGGGCACACGGGCTAAAAAGAAGATGACCGAGGCCAACTTACGGCTGGTCGTCTCGGTGGCGAAGAAATATCAGAACCGGGGTTTAGAGCTGCTGGATCTGGTACAAGAAGGGACCCTGGGGCTAGAGCGGGCGGTGGAGAAGTTTGACCCGACCAAAGGTTATCGGTTCAGTACCTACGCCTACTGGTGGATTCGTCAAGGGATCACCCGCGCCATTGCTACTCAATCGCGGACCATCCGACTCCCCGTCCACGTTACTGAGAAACTCAACCGGATCAAGAAAGCTCAGCGTCGGCTCTCTCAGACCCTCGGGCGGACAGCGACATTAGCGGAGATTGCCCAAAATGTTGAGATGGATATGGTTGAGGTGCGTGATCTCCTGAGCCGGGTCCCCCGTGCCGTTTCCCTAGACACGAAAGTGGGCAAGGACAAAGATACTGAACTTGGTGAACTTCTGGAATCGGAGGCCCAAACCCCCGAGCAAGCCGTCACCCGCGAAGCTCTAGAGCGGGACATGGAAGGGTTACTCCAGACCCTCAACAGCCGAGAGCGGGATGTTCTCAGAATGCGCTACGGCTTGGTGGATGGACGGACCTATTCCCTGTCGGAGATTGGTCAAATTCTGGACCTCTCCCGCGAACGGGTCCGCCAAATTGAGACTAAGGCTTTCCAGAAGCTACGGCAGCCCAAACGTCGTCTGCGGATCAAAGACTATCTAGAAGCCCTCGAATAACCCCAAGACCGCCAGGAAACTGGCGGTTTTTTTGGACCGGAAACGCGCTTATTCTAAAAGTATGGATATTGTCAGTTGGAACGTGAACTCAGTCGGAGCGAGACTCCCCCTCCTCTTGAATTGGCTCCAGGCCCACCAACCCACCGTGGTCTGTCTCCAGGAAACCAAAGTCCCTGATGAAAGATTCCCCTATGCAGTCTTTCAGGAATTGGGTTACATGGTCGTCACCAGTGGACAAAAAAGCTACAACGGGGTCGCGATTCTCTCCAAGGAACCCCTCACCGGGGTCCACGGCGGTTTACCCTACGATGAACTGCTTGGGCACCGCCGGTTGATTGGCGCAACCGTGCGGGGGATTCAGATCCTAAATGTCTACATTCCCAATGGCGGGGACGTGAATTCCGATAAGTTCCAGTACAAGTTGGGGTGGTTGGCGGCTCTTAGGGAGTTTCTGGCGGGCTATGACCCCCAGTTGCCACTCCTGTTGTGTGGGGATTTTAATATTTGCCCGGAAGCTTTAGATGTCTATGATGTTGCCGCGATGATGAATCAGGTGGGTTTTCATCCGGTGGAACGTGAAGCTTTGGCGTTAATCCAGGCTTGGGGACTGGTGGATACCTTTCGTTTGCTCAACCCGACGGTGCAGCAGTTCAGTTGGTGGGATTACCGCCAGGGTTCTTTCCGGCGCAACCGGGGGCTGCGGATTGACCATATCTGGACCACCCCGAGCTTGGCAAAACGCTGTCTCAAGGCTTGGATTGACCCAGAACCGCGCCAATTGGCGAGGCCTTCGGACCACACGCCGGTGGTGGCTCGCTTTAGCGACTGAGAATGGCAGAATGGGGACAGGGTTAGGCGGTTTTTATGAAACTTGGGTTACAGGTTGTGCCGTTGGTGCTGATGGGTCTACTGGTCGGCTGTGGCAGTAGCAAAAAGAACGAATTCGCTTTTAAGGACCTACCCTCCCAGAACCAGTTTAAAGATGGTGAGTTAGCCCTCCGCAACGCCTTACCTCCCACGGGTCTCTTGACCTGGGAAGTAGAACAGGGGCTCTACCACGTTAAAGAACACGTAGATGACCGCGAATGGGAAGATGGCAAGGGTGCACTCACCTATGCCCTAGAAGTCGTCGGACGCAATAGCCCTGGCATCGTGGACCAAGCCCCACCGTCAAGTAAAGAGGCAACCCGTAAAGCCCTGCAAGATTTGCGAAACAGTATGCGTAGCGTTGAAGACACCATCTATAAACGTGACCAAGCGAAGGGACTGATTGAGACGGGCAAGATGTTTTGGTCCTACGACCGGGTTTTGTTGGCACTCTTAGCGGAACACGAACCCCAAGTGGACTCCCAGTACCAGAAGCGGCCCCTACTTAAGGGCGGTTGGGCACTGGTGGAGTTCGACACCAACCGAGGGAAGTTCACCGTATTGCTCGATGGCTTCAACGCTCCGGTCACGGCGGGGAATGTGCTGGACTTGGTGCAGCGGGGATTCTATGACAATATGCGGATCGGACGGGCGGAGAAGAACTTCTTGATTCAGATGGGCGACTCCAAGGGCGATGGTCAAGGGGGCTTTGTAGAAACGTCCACCGGACAAGTACGCCGGGTTCCCCTGGAGTTACGAACGGCCCGTGCCTCACGGACCCCCCAAGTGGTCCCAGTGGTGCGGCGGGAGGTACGCTATGCCCTGGACCGTTATGAGCTTGACCCAATTCGTTTACGGGAAGAACTGAAGCTAATCTACGAGAAGTACGCCGCCCAGGACGTAGAAGCCCCCTTCATCTATAGTCAACCGCTCCCCACCAAGGAAATCCCCGCCTTACCCTTTACCCCGCCGGGGACTCTGGCGATGGCGCGGGTCGCCGACCAACCCGACTCGGCTTCTTCCCAGTTCTTCTTATCCTTTGTGGACCCGGAACTCAACCCACCCGGTTCCAATATTGAGGATGGTAAGTACGGGGTCTTCGGCTACTTAACGGGCGGGCTCAAAGAAGTTCGTAAGCTCCAGGTGGGTGATCTTATCAAAAAGGCTACCCTGCTCAACTGCGCCACGGCGAAATACACCACCGTCAGACTCTTTGATTACACCGCTACCACCTTGAATGTGGACAATATCGCCAAAGGTGAACTAGAACTACGTTGTTTACCCATCGGTATGCCCCGTCTCGTCAATGCCGCTAGTGCCAAGAATACAAAGGTCGCCCGAGTCCCCTGAGGGAGCCAAAGGGTGATAGTGTTATCCATTATGTCAGACATCTTGGAACGACTGCTGCGACAGGCGGCCCGCAACCTGAAAGCCCGGGGGCTGCGCGTCGAAAAAGACCAAACCGACCCCACCTCCTACTTCATCATCGGCCCCCAGGGATTTCCCTTAGATGCGCCCTCGGGGACTTGGCGTTTCAGCATGATGGAAGTAATTCAACTCAGTGAAGATATGAGCAAGAAAGACTTCTAGCTTCACGCCTAATGGTCGCTATTTGCCCTCCATTTGGAGGGTTTTTGCTGTGGACGGGCTGGGATCAGGGTCTGAGAAAATTCTAGAGCGATCCCCGGTGACTGGCGACACAATTGCAAAAAAATTATACGCAGAGTACAAATATCCATGCTATCTTTGTAAGCAAGTCAAGGCGTGGGCACGCTTTGTAATCTCCCTCTCACGGACTGCACATCATGGATTTCACGTTATCGTTGGCGAGTTTCTTTGTCGGTGTACTGGTTGGTCTAACGGGTGTTGGTGGGGCAGCCCTGATGACCCCCCTGTTGATCCTCTTCTTCAACGTCCCCGGTTCGATTGCCATTGGCTCTGACATAGTTTCCGCCACTTTGATGAAGGTCGTAGGCGGCTATAAGCATTGGCAGCAAGAAACTGTTGACCTCGAAATCGTCAAGTGGCTGGCCCTCGGCAGCGTGCCCGGTTCTTTTTTAGGAATTGCTTTTTTGCACTATGCCAAAGCTCAAGGGATGGTCAATCTGGACGGGCTGATGATTCGCTTCGTCGGCTTTGTGATCCTGATTGTGGCGGTCTCAGCCCTAGCCACGATGTTTATCAAAACCTTTGCTAAGGGCATTAAATTAATCGAGATGCCCAAGATTGACCTCAAGACTCAGCAGGGACGCATTGCGGCAATGGCGATTGGGGCAGTCCTCGGTTCTGCCGTGGGTCTAACGAGTGTGGGTTCCGGTTCCTTATTTGCCTTGGCCCTGATTGCTTTCTTCCGCCTTGACCCCCAGAAATTGGTGGGCACAGACATTGTTCAAGCTGCTATCTTGCTCATTTTTACGGCGGTCGGGCACTGGAGTCTAGGTACGGTGAACTGGAGTCTAGTCTTCCCAATCTGGCTCGGCACAGTGCCCGGAGTCCTGGTAGGTGCAAAGCTCTGTACCCTCACCCCCAAACCTGCCCTACAGTTCGCCCTCTACTCAATCCTGGTTACGGTGGGTTGGCAGTTGGTAAACAAAGCTTAAGTAGCTAGCGTTGAATTTCTAGAGGCCGGGATTAACCCCGGCCTTTTATTTTTTCTCCGACGGTTGCTCAGCTAGGGCGGCGACGGGTAGCCAAACCGGGGGGGTCGGGACGGCCCCAAAGGAAATATAGGCATGGTCGCCCCTTACATCCAGAACTTCGCCGGGGGTAGTGAAGAGGTACTTGGGCCAGCGGGTATCGCTCGCTAAGGAGGTATCCCCGGCCAGGGCCTCGGGACTCGCCACCATCACAAAACTGCCTTTTTTAATTGCCATGACTGGACCCTCGTTTTTGTTATTTTAAGCCCGGTCAGGGCGTGGAACGGGGCAACTTACTCTGGATAAAACTGACGAGCACCCCGACAAAGAAAATTCCTAAAGACGGGTTAATCACCCAGGTCCAAGCTCGATAAAACGTAACCCAGCCCCAATCAGTCCTAAATAAATACTGTCCCAAAACCAGAACCACGAACCATAGAAAGGAAGCGGCTAAAAACAGCAGATTCAGCATCAAAATCTTGTCCCAGACTTGGCGCATGGCTAGCGGTGTCCTGGTACGGTCAGGGGTGGTGGAGCCAAGCGGGGTCGAACCGCTGACCTCTTGAATGCCATTCAAGCGCTCTACCAACTGAGCTATGGCCCCTTGTACCGACTTCTTATCGTGTCACAATACAAAAAAAGTGTCAATGTCTCCATGGATATCAACGTTACGGTTTCGGCGACTTCGGCTAATCTGGGTCCAGGCTTTGACTGCCTCGGGGTGGCCCTGGCTTGCTACAACGAGTTTCGCTTTGCCAGCGCGACCCATCTGGAAATCCGGTCCTTAACTGGGACACCCCTAGATACGACAGCAGAGAATCTGGCCTACCGGAGCTTCGCCCACCTATTTACCGTGTTAGGTCAACCTATTCCCCCGGTGCGGCTGGGGATTAGGGCAGTGGTCCCCTTGGCGCGGGGCTTGGGCAGTTCCGCGACTGCCATTGTCGGGGGGTTGGTGGCGGCGAATGAATGGCTGGGGCAACCCTGGGACCGGGCAGAGCTCTTGGCAGCAGCGACGGCGTTGGAAGGCCACCCGGACAATGTCGCCCCGGCTCTCTTGGGCGGCTGTCAGTTGAGTTTGGTGGCTGGGGAGGTAGTCTGTGCAGCGGTGCCTTGGCCTGAGACGGTGGTTCCTGTGGTCGTGGTCCCGGATTTTCAACTCAGTACCCAGGCGGCACGGGCGGTGTTGCCTAGGGTCGTGTCTCGTGGGGATGCTCTTTTCAACAGTACGCGGGTGGGATTGTTGGTACTGGCTCTCAGTCAGGGGCGCACGGACTGGCTGGAATTGGCTCTGCAGGACCGCCTACACGAACCCTACCGTCAAAAGCTGGTCCCAGGTTTGGTGGAACTAGCCCAAGTCGCCCAGTCCCAGGGGGCCTACGGCTTGGTGTTGAGTGGCGCGGGACCCACGGTTCTCGCCTTGTGTGCTCCGGTGTTGGCTCAGCAAGTAGGTGGGGCTTTAGTCGAAGCTTGGGCGGGTTTCGGGGTACGGGCAGAGGCCCATTTTTGGGAAGTTGACAGAGTGGGAGTAAGGGTGTATAAGGGAGAAGAATGAGTCCTCCTACAAATTCTTCGGGGTTATGTAGTAGATTTTGTTCTTCAAACTAGTAATCAAAGGAACAACCATGGCTATAACGAGTACTTGGTTAAAAGTTTTTGGTAGTGGTAATGTTTATCTTATGGATGGTGGGACCCCCGGTGGTCTGACTGCAATCCAAAAATTTGAAACTGGTCATGAAACCCAAGCTCTAGAAGTGGCCCTTGCCCAGGTGCGCTTGAGTGGCTTTCCCGTACCCGGTACCTTTAAGTCCGCTACTGATGTGGGTCAAGATACTGCCCTACCAGTGGTATCCATGGAACTTGCTGAGGTAACTAGTACTTGGCTTAGACTTTGTGCCAATGGGGATGTCTACCTCATGTGTGACAATACTGCTTTGCAAAAGTTCATTACGGACAATGAAGCAGCTAAGTTACGGGCTGTCCTCGATGATATCACCGACGGTGACTTTCCCTTTCCAGGAACTTTTCAACTGGCTTCTGCTGACACTAGCTCCGAAGCAAATATCATGCTTGTTGTCAGCAGTCCGGCTATCCAGGTCACAGTGAGGAGTTCTGGCAGTTCTTTCTTTGCTCAGGTGAATGGGAGTACACAGTTCTTTGTGGGTAAGCGTGTCTCCTTTAGACCTAGACCCGGTGTCACGCTCTTTGGCTTGAGGAATATTGAGAGTTCAGGTGCAGTCCGTTATCAGCCTGAGGATTGGGTGGAGAAGTTTGGCTTTTGGGCTTTTTTCATCCTGCCGATTACTAAGGTTGAGAGTGCAGGCGGTCTCTTCCATTGTCTGAATACCTATGACCGGGCGCGGTTCACAATTGGTTTCTTGCAGTATGCCGCTCATGTTGCCAATGGTGATTTCGTCAAGTTTTTCCGTAAAGTTCTCAGCACCCCTCTCGGTCAGTCGTACTTTCCAGACCTTACTTTGGTGGGGGGGATTATTCATCAAATTGTTAATGGTAACACCGTCTCTCTGGAGGTTCCCAACAGTAAAGGTGAGCTAGGTCAGTTGATGGCCTACTTGAACCCTTCTTTAGACCGGGTGGACGATGTAGAGGTGGTACAGGCGGCTAAGTTTGTCCATCTGATTGACCAGCATAAGGCAATCCAGGAGCTTCAGGTGAGTTGTGGGGTTGACCATATCAAGACCGCGCTGAAACTCTATGACAGCAAATTAGCTCTGGATGGGGTGAGCGACCGGGTGTGTCTAGTGATCGTGGATATCTTTCATCAAGGACGTTCTAAGTTCGCCACTGTCCGTGAAATTCTGAATGATTTCGTGGGTGATAAAGATGGAGCCTATGACCGCTTGATTAGAATTGGTGCAGCCAATTTTTCAGAGCGGGTCAACGGTCTTGATGGTGCGATCAAATCTCTGGTGGCGCAGGGCAAGCTGGGTGGTAAGACCTACAGCAAGAGCCAGGGAGAATTTGTCTAAACAGTCCTCTGCCTGTAGCCCATTCAATAATCCGGTCTCAGTACCCGTTCGTTAGATGGGCTAAAATAACCTGGATGCACGGTTGGAGTCGCGCCCTTGAAACGGCAACTTTCCTTGGTTGGTCTCACCCTTGCCGTTACCCTAAGCACGTCGGTCTTGGCCCTAGAGCGCAAAGATGTCGTCAATCGGCTGAGCCAGATCCCAGTTTTCGCCCTGATCAATGAAAAGGGCAGTCCGATCTTGGTCTCGCCCAAGAATGACCCTAGTAAGGCCCAGTACGCCACTTTTTTCTTGCAGCCCCAGGAGGCGGAGAACTTCCAGAACCTCCTCAAACGCTCCGACCCCAAACTTGCCAAGACCGTCCAACTGCGGGCACTCCCCCTGAGTCTTGCCCTCCAGTTCGCCGAGGACCAGAAGGACAAAAAGCCGCCAGTCCGGGTGGATATCGTGCCCCACAAGCCTTCGATGGACTATGCCTTGACCCTAGCCAAACAGATGAGTAAGGAAGTCAAGACCTTCCCCGGTGTCCCTGTGTTCGCCCTCACCGACCTTAAGGGTAGTCAAGTCATCAGTGTCCGGCGTGACGGCAAGGGCAGTCCTAGCCAGTTGTATTTCTTTGATGAGGACGACGCTAAACAGTTCTTCGCCACGCTCAAAAAATCGAATCCCAAGCTGGCCCAGGCAACCCGGATCAGTGCGGCTCCCTTCCAAAACCTGTTTGATGGGATGCTCAAGATTCAAAAACCCGCTGAAGCTGACCAGATCGTGCTGGTTGCCCCGACCGCCAGTCTCCAGTACGCCAAAAAGATTAACCCGGCTCCCGCCAAATGAAGTGGACTGGGTTGGGGCTTGCCCTAGTTGCGGGGGGGACATTTTGGTTGACTCAAGCCCTAGCTCAGGTGGAACCCGGACCCTTACCGCCGAAGTATGTGTTGGGTCAGGAGCAATATGTCCAGCGTTGTAACAGTTGCCATTTAGCCCTACCACCGGAGACTTTCCCCAGTCAGACTTGGCGCACTCTGCTCAGCCAGAGCAATCACTATGGGAAGAACTTACCCGAGATTGGCAGTCTGGAGCGGCAATTGATTTACCTATACCTCAAGGACTACTCACGCACCCTCAAAGAAGGCGAGGCCATCCCCTATTACCTGTCGGAGTCCCGTTACTTCCGTGCCCTCCATCCCAAGGTCGTCCTGCCGCGTCCCCTCAACACCCAGAGTTGTACCCAGTGTCACCAGGGTGCTAAACAGGGGAACTATCAAGCCACTGCACAAATGTTGACCCCAGATACGCCAGCACGTCCGTGAGTTGATGGTCACTCTCTAGCAGCTCTAGCTGGACCCAGGGGCGGGTTTTGGCAAATTGGCTACTCACCGCAAAAGATACAACCGCGTCGCGCCGCCCATGAAAGATCAGAATCGGTAGGGGACGGGTCAACTTCTCTTCGTTGTACTGGGCACTGTCGGGGATGATGGCATAGCCCAGTTCCATTTGGCGTTGGTAGGCATAGTGGTAGAGCGGGAGATAGCCCGTCTGCTGCCACTGGGTGAGGATGACGGGACCCAACTGTTCAGACCAGCTTGCCAAGAATCCCAGGGCCGGAGCCATCAGACACAACCGGACGATGCGGGAGTCCTGAATCGCTGTCAGCACCGCCACCAAACCACCCAAGCTCGAACCCAAGAGGGTGACGGGTCCGGGGTCCTGGCCTAATTCCTGCTGTACCCGCTGGAGTTGGCTAGTTAAAGTCATCGTCTGAAACTCGGGCCAGTTCAGATCCGGGCAGCTTAATTCCTGTCCCAAGTCCTGCAATAACTGGGCAAAATAACGGCCCTTACTCGAACTTGGCCCAGAGGCCAGACCGTGGAGATAGAGGTAACGCATCAAAGTTCACGGCGGTTGAAGATGGCTTGGGCTGCACTCAGCAATAGCACCGTGTAAATTAACCCGTACCCCAGTGCCCCCCAGAGCTCCGAAGCTGGCGGAATGAGACCATAGGCTGCACCATTGCGTAAATTCAACCGCTCCAAGTCAGGTAGGATCACATATATAACCCGCGTCACTTGCTGGATAAATTCATTTTTACTAATCGCTCCTAACTGCAAGAGACTCTGGCTGAAATGCCCCGCAAGATACAACGAAAATGTCAACAACGCCGCCAAGATTGGGCTAGTAAAACTGCTAAAAAATAGAGCCGCTGCTACCAGTAGGAGCAGTTCCAGATAACTGAAAAGCACCGCCAGCGCGATACTCCCCAGCGGGAATGCGTAAATAGAAGCAAACTGGTTCACTGAATAGACCAGGAAGGCACTGACGGTCATCAGGACGAGCAATACGCCCAAAACCGCCGCCAAGCCCAGATGTTTACCCAACAAAAATTCTCCCCGGCTGACGGGTTTGGCGATCAGGGTAAAGATCGTCCGTTTCTCAATCTCGCGACCAATCAAACTGGTCCCAATAAAAACAGCGATGACTAAAGAAAAAAGATGGATCGTCGCTAAACTGGCATCCAACACCACCCGGTAGCCCTCCGCCGCCGCCAGAAACGGCAGGAGGTAGTTCCCCGCGATCAAGAGCAGCAAGAAGAAGAGGACGATGAAGAGCGTCCGTTCGCGGATCGTCTCTTTGAAGGCATTTTCGGCAATCGCCAGGACCCGGCCTGGATTCATGGTGTTTTCCTTTGACGAAGAACAAGGACAAAGGCAATCAACAGGACCGGGCCGAGGAGGATGGCCCATAGCCCTCCGGTAGTGTACCCCGTGATCCACTGAGGCAAGATGTACTTCACAAGAGCCGATAAGCCCAAGGATGCCCCAATTACAGCTAGGAGTAAGCCCTGTTGCATCGCTGATGTTCGAGAATACTCTCTCACGATACCCTGGCAGATTGGCTAGTCGCCTCAGATGGGTGCGCTGTGCCACGCTGAAGTCATGGATTTGATACTGAAGCGTTTGCAACGGATCGCGGGGTTGTTGTGGCAGAGTGGCCCCCTCGCCTGTACTACCCTCTTTGGCCTGTCGTTACTGGGGGGTATTTTGCCCTCGCTCCAGTTGTGGGTGGGCAAATTAATCATTGATTTGGTGGTCCAGACCCAGGGCTCACCAGCTGCGGTGAATCAAGCCCTAGGGTTGGTTGGACTAGAACTGGTCCTCTTGGTGTTGTTGGCGGTGGTCCAGACCAGTAACAGTATTTTGCAGGAGGTCTTCGGGGAGAAATTGACCTTCCAGATTAATGAACGAATTTTGATGAAGGCCAACAGTCTAGACCTGTCCTACTTCGAGGACCCGACCTTTTATGACGCACTACAACGGGCACAACGGGAGGCGGGCTATCGGCCTTTGAGCTTGTTGTTTCAGGTGTTGGGGATTGTCCAGGGAGTGATTGGTTGTCTGGCTCTGGGGGTATTGTTGACCCGCTTGGGATTCTATGTGTTGCCCGTATTACTCCTGACCTCGGTGCCTGTCTTAATTACCACCGTGCGCTTTGCCCGCTCCGGCTACTTACTTGCCCGTGCCCGGACCCCGGAAGCTCGTCAGATGAGCTACATCCGCAACCTACTGGGCACGGACCAAGCGGCAAAAGAAGTCAAACTCTTCGCCCTGGGTCCCCATCTGATCCAAAGTTTTCAGGACCTCTTCGCGACAGTCCACCGCGAAACCCGCAACCTCGCCATTCAAAAAGGTACTGCCCGTGTCCTCTCAAACATGGTGTCCTCGACGGGCTATGCGGTCCTCTACGGTTACTTAGTCTGGCTAGCAGTGCGGGGTCAACTCACCGTGGGCGACTTGACGTTGTATGCGGGGAGTGTCCTCCAGCTCAACCAACAGATTCAGGGTCTCTTGGAGAACGGGGCCAAGATCTATCAGAATTTCCTCTTTATTGATGACCTATTCACCTATCTGGACCTACAACCCAAGCTGATTGCTCCCGCCGAACCCGCCCCGCTCGCCCTACCCCTCAGTCAAGGAATTGTCTTTGATGAAGTCAGTTTCCAATATCCCGGTAGCTCCAAAATGGTCCTTGATGGCGTGAGCTTCCACCTCAGTCCTGGTCAGACCGTGGCCTTGGTCGGCGAGAACGGGTCTGGAAAAACAACGCTAGTAAAACTACTCTGTCGGCTCTATGAACCCACCACCGGGCGCATCCTCCTCGAAGGCCGTGACCTGAAAGAATACGATCCCCAGCAACTCCAGGAAATCATCGGGGTGGTCTTCCAGGATTTCGTGCGCTATCATGCCACTGCCCGTGACAACATCGGCTACGGGCGGGTCAGCGCGATTGGGGATCTGGAGCGGATTGAAGCGGCGGCGGACCAGGGCGGAGCGACCCAACTCATCACCGGGCTGGGCCAAGGCTACGAAACGATGCTAGGTAAATGGTTCCGGGAAGGCCAGGACCTCTCCGGCGGACAGTGGCAGAAGATCGCCCTCGCCCGCGCCTACATGCGCAATGCCCCAGTCTTAGTCCTCGACGAACCCACCGCTGCCCTTGATGCCCGCGCCGAACACGAGGTCTTCCGCAAATTCAAGGACCTACGCCAAAACCGGATTGCCCTGTTGATCTCGCACCGTTTCTCTACCGTCATCACTGCCGACCGAATTTTGGTGCTAGAGAGCGGTCGCATCCAGGAACAGGGCACCCATCAAGAACTCGTCGCCTTGGGGGGTCGTTACGCCGAACTCTTTACGCTTCAAGCCGAGGGCTACCGGGTATAGACAAAAAAAGGGCACAGCCCCGAGACTGTGCCCCCACCGAAACTCGATTCACTAGTCGTCGCGTCCGCCCAACCCAAAGATTTGGAGGAAGGCCAGGAACAGGTTCAGGAAGTTGAGGTATAGACCCAAGGCAATCTGACCCGCTGTCTGGTTAAAACGGTTTTCCTTTGCCATGTTCAGGTCATAGGCAGTGAAGGCGGTGAAGATCAGCACCGAGGCCCCCGAGATAAATAGCTGGGTCCAGGTGGACTGGAAGAAGAACACGTTCAACAGGCTAGAGATGAAAAGACCAATCACCGCCATGAACAGGATGCTCCCCCAATTACTGAGGTCACGCTTGGTCGTCCAACCATAGATCGCTGCTGCACCAAAGGCCGCTGCCGCTGAGCCCAACGCCTTGAAGACAATCTCTTGACCGACGCTGCTAGCCAGATACAGGTTCGCCACGGGCGCGAGCACCAGACCCGTAATCCCGGCATAGACAAAGAGGAGGACCAGCGATAAGCCTTCAGCTTCCCGCGCCCAAGAGCGCACCGAGCTAATCGCAAACAGCAAGCCAAACTGGACAATCAAGAGGGGCCAAAACCACCCCCCAATCCCCGGAATATTTGTCGCTGCCCACCAGGAGACAGCCCCGGTCAAACCCAGGGCCACACCCATCCCCGCGAAGGCCGTGGGTAGGTTGTTGACCCGTTGCTGAAGATTGTTATCAAAGGTTGTACGGTCGCGGAGGTCGTACATGATTTGACTCTTGGGTACACGTTCACTTATTTTAACACTATGTTTTAGTTGTATACAAGACTACTATTCAGTCAAAAGGGGGATTTTACACAACTTGCCGGAGTGACGTTCTTCTAGCAGAGTAATCTGGCTTTGACAAGGGTTGCTGCCGCATCATCCTCTACGTTGCGGGTCCTGGTAGCCGAGTATCACTAAACCTTATCTTGGTTTTAGGCGTCAGAGAATGAATCAAGCGTTTCTCCCTCTCTTGTCTGATGTGAGCTTCAGCCAAATGCCTTAGGTTTGAAGCGACAACTAGAACCTTCCCACCCTGTTTGGAGAATAATCATGCGTAATCCTTTGTCTTCAGCGATCCTGGCGGGTCTGGTTGCCCTAGGCAGTTTCACTCCCGTTTTGGCCCAGAACCGTGAATTTAATGTCGGGATTGCCCGTGTCAGTTCAGGGACGATTATCCCCGTGGCAGCCTCCACTGAAGAAGGGGATGACACGCTGTATCTAGACCCCGGTAAATCCCGTTCGGCTTCCTTACTGAGTACCGAAGATGTCTACGATGCCAACGGCAACCTAGCGATCCCCGAGGGTAGTGAAGTCCGGGGCACCTTCAAACCTGTCAAGGGTGGGCTGAAATTTGTCGCTGACTCAATCCGGGTCCGGGGCCGCTCCTATCCGCTCCAGGCCAGTACCAAAGTCATCCGCGATGAGAAGGACCCCCGCGAGTATGGAGCCGGGGCTATTGCCGGAGATGCAGCCCTCGGCGCGGCAGGTGGAGCCTTAATCGGCGCCTTGACTGGAGGCGTGAGCCTAGGCGGGACGCTAGCCGGAGCCGCTGTTGGCGCGGGGGTCGGGAACGTGACTGCACCCCAAGTAGTCGTCGTCAGCCCCAGCAATCCCGTCGAGTTGCGCGTCCAATCGCCTTTCACCGTCCGCAACTAAGCGTTCTAAAAAATTAAAACCGCCCTCCGCTTGGGGGGTAGTTTTTTTATTGCCATAAGATCACTTTTTCTCACTTTGTCTAGGGGAGTGCTGACTTTATACCACCGTATATTTTTTCCTGCTCTGTATTCTTAAGTTATCGAGTTACTTGAGTTCGGAAATGAACATTAATCGTCGAGCCTTCCTTACTACTTCATTCTCGTTGACCGCTGCTGCACTACTCCAATCAGCCTATGGTCAAACTCAAATACCCCCTAATTTATTGATTATTGTTGCTGACCAAATGTGCTACCCAAGCTGGTTTCCGACTGAGGGAGTACTTCAAGAATACTTACCCAATCTTTTACGATTGCGTAAAGATGCCATCAGCTTTAGTCAGCACTGTGGGTAACCGGTGCTTGGCAAGAAGTCTCAGCCAGGGTTCTGACGATACATAGGCTATCATCACCCGTCGCTTTGCGTAAGTCCTGAAACAGTTGAACTATTCAAATAGCAATTGAACCGGATCAGTTAATTTCTCGTGCTCGTGAAGATCTTTAGTTGCGGGGGGTGTGGGGGGCCGCGCACGGCCCCCCACAGGTCGGCAGGAGTGCGAGGGTGGAACCTAAGGTTCCTAACCCTCACAGGCTGTTGAATGCAATGCCAACCACTATCTCCACCGCGCAAAACCAACATCAACGCAGCACTAAAGCCAGGATTACGTTCAACACACCCACCCCCAGGATGCCCCAGGGCAGAAACCC
>NZ_JAAXLT010000090.1 GCF_013285555.1 Candidatus Cyanaurora vandensis
AGCCACTTGGTTTTGCGGTGCGATGAGCCAGCCCAGTTGTGCGCCATTGGCAATGTATTCTTCAAGCTTGGTCTAGATATCGGTCAGTTCGTCCGTGGGCGAGAGGAGTTCCGGGACGAAATCAGGGCAGACCGGGGCAAATTTGCGTTTTTGTTTGGGAGTGAGTGCGTCCCAGCGGTCTTGACGAATCCAGGAAATATTAGGAGAACGAATGGCTCCATTGGGTAACGCTCGTGCTCGTGCTAAACGCTCTTGCTGCGTGATCTGGATGGGTAGCTGTACCGATTCCAGGCACACAATCGCTTCACTGTTCAGGCCGCGCCGATGCTTTTGTGCTGAGGCTTTCAAACGTTCATACAAAGTGTCGGGAATATTCTTCAAGGTCAGCGTAGTCGGCATGGAGAGTCACCCAATTGCAACCAATTCGGTTCCATTTTGCCATAATCAGTTGTATCTGACTGACCGAGCAAAAAGCTTCGTTCACTGAATTTTAGGCTTGAACGGGCTCAATCTCATGGTTACCCCTAGAGAACACATTGCTTTTGACTGACGCGGATTTAATTTTGCCTCGTGTCAGCTCCAGGGTATTTTGGACCTGAGCTCGGGCATTAGGACCGCTCATCAGGGGTGGGATGATATTGCAGATGTTGGCAGTACTAGTGGGCGGCGGCGGTGGGTCGCTCTTGCGCTATTTGGTGGGCATTTGGGCCGCTGCGAGTTGGGGAACAGGCTTTTGGGTGACGCTTGGGGTCAATCTGGTCGGGTCCCTGCTGTTGGGGGTAATTTTGGGGGTTGAGCGTAGTCAGCCTTTCGACCCCGAGTTGCGGTTATTGCTGACCACGGGATTCTGTGGGGGATTCACGACGTTTAGTACCTTTAGTGCTGAAGCTGTCTTGATGGGACAACAGGCACCCTGGACCGCTCTGGGTTATGTACTTGGCATGGTGGTAGGTGGACTGGGATGTATGGGGCTGGGTTTATGGTTGGGACGATTAGTTAGCTGAAATATCCCTTAGGGTTACCACTAGACAGTAAGACTGAAGTTAACAACATAAAAAGCGCGATTGGATTAGGTATAACTCCCGTCCTCAAAGAGAAGACGGGAGTTGCAAAGGACCTAGCGGGGTCCGCCCAAGAACCAATTCAAGTCAGTTACGGCAGGAAAGAAGGTATAGGTCACTTCCACCGTCCCATCCAGGAACCAAGCCGCGTTTTCACCCGTGGCATAGTTGCGCCAGATGAGGTCGGGTTTGCCGTCAGCGTTGTAATCACTGCTCGCCACGATGTGCCAACTGGGGTCGGTCACCGGACTTAGCGACACCGCTTGGACGAAGTTGACCCCATTGAGCAACCAGAGGAGATTCTCGCCCGTGGCATAGTTACGCCAGATCAAGTCGGGCTTGCTATCGCCATTGAAGTCACCGCTCCCCTGGAGGAACCAGTTCGCGTCGTTCAAGGGCGGCAGGAGCAGGGCTTGGTAGAAGGCGGTCCCGTCCATCAACCAGACAGCGTTCTCACCCGTGGCATAGTTGCGCCAGAGCAGGTCTGAGCGACCATCTTGGTTGAAATCTGCGCTTCCCTCTAGCCGCCAATTCAAGTCACTCACCGCGTTGAGGGCGACGGTAGAAGTGACGGTATTTCCATTCATCAACCAGACTTCATTGGCCCCCGAGAGGATATCCCGGCGCACAATATCGGCCCGACCGTCGAAGTTGAAGTCTCCGGTGGCGGTCACCTGTAGATTGGGGTCTGAGAGCGTCGTAATGAAGGCATAACTGACCGGGGTGATGCCATCCAGAAGCCAAAGAGCGTTCTCACCCGTGGCAAAGTTGCGCCAGACCAGATCAGACTTACCATCGTTGCTGAAGTCGCCCGGACGGACCAACACGCTAGTACGAGCCTGAGCGATGGCAGGGATAATCGGGTACTGCGCGGTCGTAATCAGCCCCGCTAAATCACTAGTGATGTAGTTGAATAGAGCTTGCTGATAACTCACACCCAACACTGTAAAGGCCGCACCCCGGAAGGGATAGAAGTCCCCGCCCCGCGCTAAGAAATCAATCGTGGCGATATTGATACTAGGGGCACCCGCGACGAGTTGACCCGCCTGCACAAGCACCCGTCCATCATTGAGGATGACTTCCTTAACTCGGGTACCGGGGGTAGTGACATTGCCGAGGCTATCGAGGATTTGGGCCGTCCCGCGCCGGTCATAGGTGAAGCGGAAACCCGCCACCTGGGCAAACCGCCCGTCCGTAAACTCCACTCGCGAAACGGCATTCTCCAGGATCTCTTTGAATTGGGCCGCTGGGATCGCCGGGACCACGGCGACAAAGTTGGAGAAGGGCAGGATGCTGAAGGTATCGAGTTCCGTGATGTTAGGACCATTGATGATCGTGTCGTTACGGATACCGCCGCCGTTTTGGAGGGCAACATCGGGGATGGGTAGGCCGAAACTAGGCGCGAGGGCCGTGGCTTCATTGAGCAGGGCATCGGCGATGAGGTTCCCCAGATTGGTCTCACGGGTACGGACAATCGAACGCTGTCCGTTGAGCGGGGCTTGGGTGGTGGCAATCACATTGAGGGCCAAGCTATTGACAGCGGCTTGCACGGGGTCTACGACCTGGGCTTGCACGGCGGGGTCGGGGCTGACGGCATCCGGGTCCCCCACTTTGCCCGAGACGCGCACCGGGCCACTACTAGCAGTGTCCACACTGGCAATTTCACCGGCACTATCAAAGGTAGCCACCAGACGGCCTACATATTTATAGTTGCCATCAGCGGTGATGACTTGGACGGTGCGTCCGTCTAGGTCCGTGGCGAGCTTGGGGTAGGGACCCGCGATGGCATCACCGGGGACGAGTAAGGTCCCTGGGTTCGCCAACAGGTCACTGCCGCCCCCAGCGATGGCAATGTCAATCCCGCGCAGTTGGGGGATGAGGGCCAAGTCTTCGTTGACGCTCTGGAGGTGGCTGGTCAGGATGATTTTGCTGACCCCCGCCGCAAGCAAGGCATCTACCTCAGCTTGAATCGTCCCTACGAGGTCCGAACTGACCCCGACATTGCCCGGACTAGAAATATTAGTGATGAGCGGGGTCGTGGCTCCGACAAGGCCGATTTGCTGCCCACAGACAGAGAGGGTGAGGCTCTTACGAATCCGGCCTGCTTGTTCGAGGGCCAAGAGCGCGGGTTCTTGGCTGAACTCTAGGTTGGCACTGACAAAGGTAACGGCGGAGGTGGTGAAGCCACCGATGAAGGTTGCTGCCACGTCGGGTCCGAAATCAAATTCGTGGTTGCCGATGGCACTGGCACTGTAACCAATCAAGTCCAAAGCGATGGAGTCGTAGTAAACTGAACCCGCTGGTAGCTGCAGACTGGCATTAAATTCCGGTCCAGCCAGGAAGTTGTCTCCGGCCCCAATCAACAGCACGCCCCGGTTATTGGCACAGTCATCGGCGGCGGCCTTGAGGTTCTTGGCGACGGTGGCAAAACGGGCTACCCCGCCATAATCCACCAACGCGCCCGTCCCGGCATTGATGAGTTTGGATTCACCGTCATTACTGTGGAGGACGGTTAAGGTCAAGTCTTGAGCGGTGGCTGGTGCCAGGAGCGACAGGGCCAAGAGGAAGGCACTGAGCTTGAGTGGGTTAGACATAGGTCCATCTGAGCAGAGTTCAACTGAAGCTTAGTACAGAGCGATCATGATGAACGTTAAGGCTAGATTAACAACAGAGATTAATGAAGAGTCTGTATTCGATGGGTGACTAAACTGGAGAAAGGCATAGCCCACAGGAACTCTTTAGGGAGCCAGCGCGTCGAAAATAACCCGGAGGTGCCATGCACAAGAAACTTTGGTCAATCGGTCTATTGCTCCTCGTCCCCGCCGTTCTCGCGCAGACTGCTGGGGATGTTAACGGTGACGGGCAGGTGGACCGTGGGGATGTGACCGTCTTGCAACAATACTTGAAGGGCCAGAGTCTTTTTTCCGATAATCAGACCCAGGCGGCGGACCTGACCGGGGATGGACGGGTCGATAACACGGACCTCAAAACCCTCCAACGACAGTTGGGCCTCATCCCTCCCGACCCCCAACTACAAGCGCGAGCCAATGAGAACGACCAAGTGGTTTCTTCCTCAGCGCGTAGGCCTTCTTTTGAGGCTGGGATCGCCAGTGTGGTCCCGGAGTGGGTGCGCGGTCGCTGGACTTTCACCTCTAGAGTGACAGATGCGCGGGGTGGCTATGAAGGGGCTATCGGGCTACGGCAAAAAGAAGCGATTACCTTACCAGGAGACCTCTCTGGAGAGTACGCGCTTTACAAAGTGGATAACCGGGGGGTCCCCTACGAACAATTTAAGCGCGTCTGCTGGCAGGTACTCGATTCCGATGAGCAATCTTTTCAGTTTGTCGAACAAAATCGTGACCGTGCCGGGATGGTTCTTAGCAGTACCTACGAGATTACTAACCAGAGTCCCGGTCAAGCGCGAATCCGACTTCGTAGTGAAGTGCTTAACCCCGGTTCCCTCACCTCTACCCCTAATCGAAATCAGGGGGGAGGTATACTCGGCGGTCTTTTTGGGATGATCTTTGGCGGGGGGTCGGCGGGGCTTAATAGTCGTCCTCGTTTGGGGGATTACAGTATTCGTACTGGCGTTATGTACCGCGAGCCGGGGACTGAGCGCGAACGACTGAGCGCAGTGGACCTAGAGAAGTTACGTTGTCGTAACGGGAACCCGTCTCCACGAAACGGCAGTCAGGCTTTTTAGGGAGTCTCGGGCTGATATCTTAGAGAAAGCAAAGGACAAACGTGATGGCAGTTCTGGTAATTGTGCTAAAAATCCTGTGGTCTCTGTCGGCAGCGGGGATTATCGTCTCTGTCCTTCTTCACTCCGCTAAGGGAGATGGGGTAGCCGCTATCGGTGGTCAAGCCCAACTATTTTCAAGCCAGAAGAGTGCTGAAAAGAACCTGGACCGTTTTAGCTGGGGTGCGGTAGCGATATTTTTAATCCTGTCGGCGGTCCTGAGTTCTAATATCTTGACCAAACTGCCCGGAGCTTGATGGACGAGGTTATCCGCGCCTTTGCCCTTGAGACGCTAGAAGCAGCAACCCGGTTGACAGCAGGCGCGGTAAATGAGACTTGGCGCGTGACCACGGAACAGGGGGTTTTCATTGTGCAAGCTCTCCATCCGGCGGTGATGGGCGCGACAGTGGATGCTCAGGCAATTGGTCAATTTTTACTAGATCAGGGCATCCCAGTTCCCCAGTACCAGACCACGACTAGCGGGGACTTGCACTATTCGAGTGGGGGCCGTTCTTGGCGAGTGATGACCTGTCTACCGGGGACTACCCACCGCACCGCGCCTGAGGTCAGTTATCTCAAACAAGCCGGACAATTTACCGCCCGCTTCCATCAGGTACTCAGGGGATTTAAGCATCATTTTCACTTCCAAATCCCTCATTTCCACGATACAGACTATATTTTGAACCAACTCCAGTCCTGCCCAGCCGACTCAACTGTGCAGCGGGAGCGGGATTTCTTCACTGAACACGTCCCCACCCTGGTCCTCCCGCCCTTACCGCACCAGATTATCCACGGGGACCTGAAGCTAAGCAATTTTTTATTCAACAGTACAGGGGCGGTGACGGGGTTAGTGGATCTCGATACCCTGATGATCCAATCCCTCGCCGTCGAAATGGGCGATGCCCTGCGTTCCTGGTGTACGGTGGGCGAAAGTTTCGACTCCCACTTTTTCACCGTTGCTCTAGAGGGTTACTGCCAATCCCCCCCCACGACGGTTGAACGCCTCAGTTTATTGACGGGTCTCAAGCGCATCACCCTGGAACTGGGGATGCGCTATCTACAAGATTATTTTGATGACTGCTATTTTCAGTGGGACCCGAGCCAATACCCCAGCCGCCGTGCCCATAACCTAGCCCGCGCCCGCCGTCAGATTGCGGTTTATCAGGATATCCGCCGTCAAGAACCCCAGTTGCAGTCAACCCTCTTGGTCCTAGCGGCGCAAGGAGAGCGGGGCTTCTAGCCGGACATTCACGGGACGGTCAGGACTGACCACGACGACCCTGGGTGCAGTAACGTTACCCAGTAAACCACTGGCAACCGCCCCCCCCAGGAC
>NZ_JAAXLT010000091.1 GCF_013285555.1 Candidatus Cyanaurora vandensis
AATCTCCCTAACTTCGCTATTGATGGCAACATCAATAGCTGTAGTGCCAAAAGGGTCTAGGAGTCCGGCGAGGAATTCTTTAGAGAACTGGTCGTACTTGTGCGTGTCATGGGGGAGAGTGTAGCATCTAATCATTTTCACTAATTTGTTTGTTCTTCTGCCCTAGTCCTCCACCACCCGGGAGGGAGGGACTTCACACCAACAATCCCGCGTCAATCCGTTCACAAATCTCGGTCACTTCGGCATCAGTGTAGGTCTGGGGTAGTTGCTCAATGGCGGTGAGGAGGGCTTTGAGGTCTACCAGGGGGATGCCCTTAACTTTGAGCGGGGTGACTTGGGCAAAGGGAAAACACAGGAACGCGGTGACAGCAAGACCTTTTTGTTGGAGAGCTTCGCTGAGGGCGCGGGTCTGGGCGGCGAGATTCTTGCCGGACCAACGGGTACCCAGGGGTTGCTTGAACCCAATCCGGCCCCGTGAAACGACTAACGTCCCGCGCTGACTCTTGGTCTCTACCAGGACAATCCCGCCCGGTCCCACCGCTAGGTGGTCAATATCGCCAATTTCGGGGAGTAGGACGTTGTGAAAAACCCGCCAACCGGGTAAATTATCTAGGCATTCCCCCACTTTCTCTTCGGCTTGGGCCCCACGAC
Organism: Candidatus Cyanaurora vandensis; assembly: GCF_013285555.1. GTDB lineage: Bacteria > Cyanobacteriota > Cyanobacteriia > Gloeobacterales > Anthocerotibacteraceae > Cyanaurora > Cyanaurora vandensis. The sequence continues at coordinate 652 of NZ_JAAXLT010000091.1, forward strand.
GGGCATTGTAGACTAGGAGGCTCTGTTGGTTCAGCCGCGTCCCGACAAAAATAGACAAAAAGACTAGTGGCGCAGCGAGCAACACCGCAACCGGGCTAAAGAATAACAGAACAATCGCCAATACCGCGAGCAGGACTGAGAGAAACGCCAAGCCCAACGCCTTACTCGTCCGCCTCGCCTCAAGCTGACGAACCGAGTAACCAGGTTTGTTGGGCTGATGGTCCAAGAGATGCATTCTTCAATGGTTACGCATTCGCGTGGACTTGTCCAGTTACAAGCCCCTAATTAAGATTTGCTACGATAGGGAAAGCTGTTTGGTTCTGGTAGGAGGCGACCGTGGGATTTTTTGAGTCACCCGTGGTACAGGAAGAAGCCCGTCAATTCATGAAGGATTATCAGGACTTGATGCAACTGGGCACCCACTATGGCAAGTTCGACCGGATTGGGAAAGAAAAGTATATCGAGCAAATGGAGACCCTCCTCGAACGGTATGCTGTCTTTATGAAACGCATGGAACTATCGGATGATTTCATGGCTCAGATGGCGATGCGTGACCTCAAGGACCAACTCGGTAATTTTGGCATCCAGCCCCAGCAGATGTTTGACCAGATGACCCACCGTCTGCAACAGATGAAGCAGGAACTCCGCTAAGTGATGAATACCCAACAACGCTGGACGCGCGGTCAACGGACGGTCCTCGATGCACTCCAAGACAAAGACCATCTCCTCTCTGCCCAGGAAATCTATTCACAGTTACGTGACACGCCCCAGGAAGTCGGGCTCGCCACGGTCTACCGTGCCCTAGAGATGTTGTTGGCGCGGGGGCAGGTCCAAGCGGTCAGTGTGGGTGACCAGCAGACCTATTACCAGATTAAAAGTAACCACCGCCACGGTAGTCACCATCTAATCTGCACCCACTGTAAGCGGGTGATTGCTCTACCTGCCTGTCCAGTACGCGAACTAGAGTCCCAGCTTTCGCAACAACATCGTTTTTCGATTGATTATCATGTATTAGACTTTTTTGGGTTATGTCAAGCTTGTGCTAACCGTGCCTGAGGGCCGTGTGACCAATAGTTTGTTGTATGAAGGGAAGGCCAAGCAGATCTATACCACCGACCAACCGGGGGTTCTACTTGCGGTTTTCAAGGACGATGCCACGGCTTTCAATGCCCAGAAGCGTGGGACCATCCAGCGCAAGGGCCAAGTCAATGCCACTATCTCCGCTCATCTCTTTCGGAAACTGACAGCGGCAGGTATCCCCAACCACTTCCTCGACCAGCCGGAACCCCACGCTCTGCACCTGAGCCAGTTGCGGATGATCCCCCTTGAAGTCGTTGTCCGCAATGTGGTGGCGGGGTCCCTCTGCACCCGGACGGACTTACCACGGGGTCAAGTCCTCGCCCGACCCCTCGTCGAGTATTTTTATAAAAATGACCGCCTCGGCGACCCATTGCTCAATAACGAACATATCGCGCTCTTGGGATTGGTCACGATGGACGAACTCGCCCTCATCCGCACCTCTGCCCTCCAGGTGAATGAGATTTTGAGCAATTTCTATCAAGCCTGTGGTATCCGGTTGATTGACTTCAAGTTGGAGTACGGCTGGGGGGACCAGGGTTTGACCCTGGGGGACGAGCTCAGCCCTGATAACTGTCGGTTGTGGGATATGCGCGACGACCGGGTTTTGGATAAAGACCGTTTCCGTCATGACTTGGGCGGGGTGGATGAATCCTATCAAGAAGTCCTGGCGCGAGTTCTGAAGTTATGAAAGAAGATTCCTACGATTTAACGCTCCTCAAGCAGCAGATTAGCCGACTTGCCACCCAACGCGCAGGCGACCTCCCGGCCCTGCGTGAACTGTTGTACTGCCTTGAAGAAGCCTTTGTGCTGGTCCGCGATGGCGTGTACATGAATGCCCTCCCCGATAATCGCCATGATCTTTTTGAGGTCTTGCAGGAGATGGAAGATAACCAGAGTTGGCCCATCCTCCCCCGCGTCCAAGTCCAGCATTTACTCGCCCACCTCAAGGACCCGCCGTAGCTTGGAATTTTTAATAATCTGAATTAATTTGAAGATGGATGGGGAGTAGCCACCCGGTAACGGGTCGTTCAGTCGTCAACCCGGAGTAACCCTTCCGGCTGAGCGTAACCACTGGCGAGACCACCACGATGTTCAGCCGTGGGGTCTTCTCAGGATCCCTGCGGCCTAGCTGGAGTCTGGGTCATGGGAACCGAAAGTATTGGGTTGTGGATCGGGTTCAATGTTTTTGTCTTAGCGATGCTCGGCCTGGACTTGGGGGTATTTCATCGGAAAGCCCACGTGGTCTCCTTGAAGGAAGCAACGGTCTGGAGTGGGGTCTGGATCAGCATCGCGTTGTTATTTAACCTGGGAATTCTCTACTTTTGGGAGACCCTGGTGCCGGGGAGTACCTACAGTAATCACGAGGCCGCCCTTGCTTTTTTCACGGGGTACCTCATCGAGAAATCCTTGAGTGCGGACAATATCTTTGTCATTGCCCTCATTTTCAGTTACTTCGCGGTCCCGGCGGTCTACCAACATCGGGTTTTATTCTGGGGCATCCTGGGTGCTTTGGTAATGCGGGCGGCGATGATCCTGGTCGGGGCAGCCCTGATTAAGGAATTCCACTGGATCATCTATGTTTTTGGCGCGTTCTTAATCTTCACTGGGATCAAGATGGGCACAAGCAAAAACGAGCAGCTTGACCCCGAGGCCAACCCCATCATCAAGTTGGTCCGCCGTCTTATCCCGGTTACAGACCAATACCATGATGACCGTTTCTTTATTCGGCAGACGGGTAAGTGGCTCGCGACCCCGCTCTTTTTAGTGTTGATCTTGGTGGAGACGACGGATTTAATCTTTGCCGTAGACTCGATCCCTGCCATTTTCGCCATTACCCAGGAACCCTTTCTGGTCTATACCTCCAACGTCTTTGCCATCTTGGGCCTGCGGTCGCTGTATTTCCTGTTGGCGGGGGTGATGGATAAATTCCACTACCTGAAGCTGGGGCTGGCGGTGATCCTGACCTTTATTGGGGTCAAGATGGTGTTGATTGATGTCTTTAAGATCCCTACTTTTGTTTCGCTGGGGGTAATTGGGCTGGTCCTGGTGGTAGCAGTCAGTGCTTCACTGCTCAGGGCGAAACGTCTGACGACTCAGGTCCACCCGGAGGAGGTGGGTTAAGATGACTAGGCTGTGAGGGCTGATGCTTCAGATGGCAACGACAACTTTGGACCCAGCCCTACGCCGTGACCTCATCATTTTATTTGTAGCCGGGTGTTTCTTCTGGAGTAGTTTGGCCTCTCTGCTCCCGGTCCTACCGCTCTACCTCAATGAAAAGGGCGCAGATGAGCAACAGATTGGGCTGGTCATGGGGGCACTGGCCGCAGGGATTATCTTGGCACGGGCCAGCGTCACGCTGCTAGCTGACCAACGGGGCCGCAAGCTGGTCCTCACCGTGGGGTTGGTCGTCGGAGCCGTGGCTCCCCTGGGCTATGGGCTATCCGATGCTCTGCCCTGGCTCTTGATGGTCCGGGCCTTCCATGGCGTGAGTGTGGCGGCTTTCACCACGGGCTATGCAGCCCTGGTGGTGGACTTAATCCCACCCAGCCAACGGGGCGAACTGGTCGGGTACATGAGCTTGGTCAATCCCTTGGGTCTGGGGGTGGGTCCGGCCTTGGGGGGTTATCTCCAGGCTTCTTTGGGCTATCCCCCGGTCTTTTGGATGTCGTCAGGCTTGGCGTTGGTGGGCTTGGCCTGTATGAGCTTACTCCGGGATAACCCACTGCCAGTCAGGTTGGAGCCGGGGGTGAAAGCCCCTTTCTGGCAACTATTGAAGGAGCGCAGGGTCCTTACCCCGAGCGTGCTCATGCTCCAGATGGGGTTGATTTTTGGGACGGTGAGTACGTTTATCCCGCTCTTGGTTGAAGATGAAAAGCTTGCGATCAATCCGGGTCTGTTTTACACGACCTTAGCCTTGGCGAGTTTTTCGGCGCGGTTTTTTGTTGGGCGGGCTTCGGACCGTTTTGGGCGGGGTCCTTTTATTTTGGTCAGTTTATTTTTATATGTAATTGCGATGGGGTTGATTTGGCTAGCCCCCACTACCCCGCTGCTCCTCACGGCAGGATTCTTTGAAGGCTTTGCCTCAGGGATGCTCTTCCCCACCATCCTGACCCTGGTGGCGGATCGTTCTCAGCCGGAGGAGCGGGCACGAACTTTGAGTTTGAGCTTGGGCGGGTTTGATTTGGGGATTGCGATTGCGGGGCCGGTGCTCGGGTTGGTTGCGGTTTGGTTAGGACTCAGAATTATGTTTGGGCTGGCGGCAGTGTTGGCGGTACTGGCCTGCGGGACATTTTTGACCCAGAACGGTAAAAATTTAATGGAGTCGCTCCGCTTCGCCCTGGGTCAGGGCGGGGATAGTTATCGGTTAAAAGAATAGGGGCGCGATTGTTCACGCCCCATCCGGTATTAACGAACGCCGACGAGTTCAACATCAAAGACCAGCGTGGCATTGGGGGGGATCACGCCGCCCGCCCCGCGCTCACCGTAGGCCAAGTTGGGAGGGATGATGAGTTTGCGTTTCCCGCCGACTTTCATCGTGGCGATCCCTTCATCCCAGCCCTTGATGACCCGTCCGGCCCCGAGGGGAAACTCAATCGGTGCGCCGCGCTTGTAGGAGTTGTCGAACTCTTTGCCGTCGGACTTGAGGGTACCTACATAGTTGACGCTGACGGTCTGACCGGCTTTGGGGACGGCCCCGATGCCTTCTTTCACTTCTTCATACTGCAAACCGCTCGCCGTGGTAATCACTTTGGCACTCTTGGTGGTTTTGGTGGTCATGGTTGGACCGGCCTGGACCATCAGGGGAGCGAAAAGCAACACCAAGGCCAGGGGTAGAATCTTTACGTTCATCGTGCTTGTCCAGGTTGACATCTAATTGTCCCATACCCAACCGGGGTCCTCAAACTAAGGCGCGATGTACTGACCCTGGACTTCCAGCAATACTGTACTTACGGGCCGGTGAAGTAAACCATTGGTGGCGAGGACCCGACCGGAGGCAAGGTCTAGCGGACTCCCGTCGTAGGCCGTGACCCTGCCCCCTGCCTCTTGGACCAGTACCACCCCTGCTGCCACATCCCACACCGATAGACCCCGCTCCCAGTAACCATCCAAGCGACCACTGGCAATATAGGCCAAGTCCAGGGCGGCGGCTCCATCCCGGCGGACACCCTGGGTGAGATGGGTCAGGCGGCAAAATTCCCGGTAGTTGTTGTCTAGGACTTGGCGGCGGTCGTAGGCAAAGCCGGTGACGAGGAGGCTCTGGGCCAGGGTTGAGCAGGTGGAGACCTTGAGGGGTGAGCCGTTTAACCAAGCACCCCTGCCCGTTGCCCCGCTAAAAAGTTCGTCTCGTGCTGGGTCATAAATCACGCCCACAGTGGGCACTCCGGCGACTAAGAGACCGATGGAGACTGCGTAAAAAGGATAACTATGGGCAAAATTCGTCGTCCCATCGAGGGGATCAATCGCCCAAGTATATTGACTAGTTCCTCGTTGGCCCGACTCCTCGGCGAGGACCGCATACTCCGGGAAATACTCGCTCAAAATTTTGAGGATAGTCTGCTCAGCGAGGGTATCGGCTTCACTGACCAGATTGCCGGGGGATTTCTCAGTGATGTTATTGAGCCGTCCCCAATGCTGGCGTAACACTGCTCCCGCCGCCAATGCCGCCGCTGTCGCTGCGGTCAACTGTTCTTGCCACATGACCTACTCCAGTGGACCGCCTCTAGAGTGACATACAAGTGTCCCTCTGCCCCAAGTCGTAGGTATCGGTGTGAGGGCAAGACCCTTTAGACAAATTAATTTACAGTCCCTAGTTGAACTGTTTAAGTAGCCATTGAACCCGCTAAACACTTGCCGTCGCGCGCGTCCGTGCTATCTAGAAGTAATGATGCCTCATAACTATTGGATGCAACTAGCCTTAGCCCAGGCCCAACTTGCCGCAGATGGGGGAGATGTACCCGTGGGAGCCGTGGTCGTGCGCCAAGACCAACGCATCGCCCTGGGTCATAACCGCCGGGAACAGGACCAAGACCCCACTGGCCATGCCGAAATCATTACGCTCCGTGCTGCCGCTCGTCAGCTTGGACAATGGCGACTGACTGACTGTACGCTCTACGTCACCCTCGAACCCTGCGCCATGTGCGCCGGAGCCATCGTTCAAGCGCGGCTGGGTCTGTTGGTGTACGGAGCCGATGACCCCAAGGCTGGAGCTATCCGTACTGTCTGGAATCTACCGGCAAGCCCACTCTCTTGTCACCCGCTCACCGTCCTAGCTGGCGTCGAGGAACTGGCCTGTCGTAAACAGTTGCAGCAGTGGTTCCGCCGATTGCGTCCTTAGATACGTAGGGAGACTAGCTTTCACGGCGGGGTTCTAGCACCAAACCTAGTACCAGCGAGAGAATATGACACCATAGGTACATTTCTGGCGCGGTTGGGTTAAAATCTGCACAACCCTGGGAAGCCGCCCCATGCATATCACCTGCATTGAGGTTGATAAATTCAAATCGTTTGGTCGCTATACCCGGATACCCCTACGCGATGGTTTCACTGTCGTCTCCGGTCCCAACGGCTCCGGGAAATCTAACATCATTGACGCGCTCCTGTTTGCCCTGGGCCTATCCGATGCACGGGGCCTGCGGGCCGGGAAACTCTCCGATCTCGTCCATCAGGGCATGACCAAGGGTGAAGTCGTCGTTACTGTCACCTTGACCGGACCCGAAGAAACCCTGACCGTAGCCCGCCGGTTACGCGTCAGTGGCTCCAACTGCACCAGCACCTACATCTTTAATAGTCGCCCCTGCACCCTGACTGAGCTCCACGACGAACTAGCCCGCCGCCGGATCTACCCCCAGGGCTATAACGTCGTCCTCCAGGGCGATGTGACCGATATTATTTCGATGAACGGACGCGAACGGCGCGAAATTATTGATGAACTGGCGGGCGTAGCCGATTTTGACCGCAAGATTATCCTGGCAAAACGAGAACTCAGCGAAGTCCAGGCCCAGGAAGAGCGGCTGCGTTTCGTCGAACACGAGTTGCAACAGGCCCTAGAACGCCTCAGCCAAGAACGCCAAAAAGCCCAGGAATACCAACAATTACGCGCCCAACTCGCCGTCTGGCAAGCCTACGGTGAACTTTTCACCTTGGCCCGACTTGCGACCCAACTCCAGGTAGGAGCAGAGCAACTGACGACGCTCCATCAACAAATTACCGCCACCGTCACGACCCAGACCCAGACCGCCCACCAACTCACCGAGCAAGAAGCCCACCTCACCCACTGGCAAAATGCCGTCAAACAACTGGGCGAAGAAGAACAACTAACCCTCCAAACTGCCCTTACTGCCGCTCGTCTACAACTGGAACAGACCCAACAACAACAGCAGGACCTCAACCAACACCAGACCCAACTCAAGCAACAACAGCAACAACTCACTAGCGAAGCCCAACGGCTCCAAGTAACTCCCCTAGATGAGCAACGGACCCAGCTAGACCAGCAACTCAGCCAGACCCGGCTCAACCTGCGCGACCAACAACAACAGCTTGACCGTCACCGCGAACGGCTGCGCCAACTCTCCCAGTCCTCCGAAAGCTGGGTCCAACAACAAACCACCCTCAACCAACGCCTCCAACAACTCCAACAGACCCTCACCCCCCTCCAACAGACCCTCACCCGCCTAGCCGAACGCCTCCTCCAACAACGACAACAACAGCAGGATACCGCCCAAGAAGCCCAGGCCACCGCCCCCCAACTCCAGGAACAGACCCGTCAACTCACCATCCAGACCCAAGCCGTCAGCGAACACACCCAACGCTGGGAGAGCCTCCGCGCCCAAGTCAGCCAGCAGCAAGGCCAGCTACTCACCGACAAAAGCACCCTGCGCCGTCTCGAAAAGGAATACCAGCAACTCTGCCGTGAACTCGACCAAATCGAAGCTCGTCAGCAAGCCACCCGTGAACTCGACGGACAGGGCGCGGTCCAAGCCATCGTGAAGGCTAACCTGAGCGGGGTTCATGGCCCCATCCTCCACCTCGCCCAAGTCCCAGCCGAGTACCAGTTGGCCCTCGAAGTGGCAGCGGGGGGCCGTCTTTTTAACGTCGTGGTGGATGACGACGGCGTAGGGGCGGAGGCGATTGAACTGCTCAAGCAACAACGGGCGGGGCGGGCGACTTTCTTACCCTTAGCGCAACTGCGTGACCCAGCACGGCTTTTGCCCCTGCGCGAGGAAGGGGTAGTGGGCTATGCGGTGGAGTTACTGGAGTTCGCGCCCTGTTACCGGCGGGCTTTTGCCTATGTGTTTGGCGATACAGTAGTGTTTCATTCTCTAGAACTCGCCCGTCGGCAGTTGGGGCGTTACCGGATGGTCACCTTGGGCGGCGAACTTTTAGAGAAATCCGGGGCGATGACCGGGGGTTCCCAACGCCAACGCAGCGGCAACCTCTGGCGCGGTGCTGTGGAAGTCCCCCAGGCCCAACAGAGCCGCCGTCAAGATTTAGAGACGATGATCCAGACCCTCAGCCAGCGGCTCGAAACCCAGGAACATCAACTCCAACAGCTTCAACAACAGGCCCAGCAAGCCGAACGGCTGAGTGTCCTCGGCAGCGGTCAACAACAGCAAGGCCAGCGCGAAGTCCAGCGGCTCCAACAACGATTGGACCACCTCTTGACCCAACGCGAACACCTTGCTCAGCAACACCAACAGGACCAACAGGCCCAGACCAAGGCCCAAACCCAGGTCGCCCCCCTCGAAACCGAAATCAGCCAACTCCAACAACAACTCGCCGGACTCAAGACCTACAGCGTCTACCAGGAATGGCAGGCCCTCCAGCGCACCGTGACCGAAGCCGACCAGCACCGCCAACACTTACAACAACAGGTCTTTACCGAAGAGAGCCAGATCCAGCAACTCGAAACCCAACGCCAACTCAACCAGCAACGCCAACAGGACCTCACGCACCAGCAAGCCAAACTTCAAGCGCAACTGACCCAGGCTCAGACCCATCGCGCTGCCCTTACTGACCGCCACCTAGCACTCCAGACCCAGGTTGCTGAATTACAGACTGCTTGGCACACCCTCGAAGCAAAACTCCAACACACCAAAGCCCAGCGCGACCACTGGGAAAAAGTCACTCAAGAGACCCGGCGACAGGTCCAGACCTGCCAGTGGCAACAGGAACAACTCCAGGAAAAAGTCCAACACCACCAACAGGCCCTCAACGGACTCCAGGACCAGTACGCCGCCCAACAAGAGATTTGTGCTCCCC
>NZ_JAAXLT010000092.1 GCF_013285555.1 Candidatus Cyanaurora vandensis
GGCTTTTTGGCGTTCGGGTAGGGCTTTTTGAATCAGGGCTTCACGCTGCTGGCTGGCTTGTTGTTGCAGGGTCTGGTCTTCCGTGCGGTCAAAATACTTGCGGCCTTCAATCCAGGTCTCCTCGGTGCGGCTATAGCTCGATAGCGGTGAACCTGTCCAGAGGACGAAATCCGCATCCTTGCCGGGTTCCAACGAACCCACGTAACGGTCAATCCGCAACTGTTGCGCTGGGTTAAGGGTAACGAATTTGAGGGCTTCCTCTTCGCTGACCCCGCCGTACTTGACCGCTTTGGCAGCCTCGGTGTTGAGGCGACGGGCCAATTCGTTGCTATCAGAATTGAAGGAGACCAGGACCCCGGCCTGTTTCATCAAAGCCCCGTTGGTCGGCACGGCGTCGTAGACCTCAAACTTGAAGCCCCACCAATCACTGAAGGATGAACCCCCGGCTTTAATCTGGGCGATGGCATCGGCAACTTTGTACCCTTCTAAGACGTGCTGAAATGTGGCGACTGGGAGCTTGAATTCCTGGGCCAAGCGCACAAACATTAGGATTTCATCCTGGCGGTAGGAATGGATGTGGACCCAGCGTTGACCCCGCAGGATCTCCAGGACGGCCTCTAGGCGGAGGTCACGGCGGGGCGGGATGGCCTTGGTGGACTGGCTCCAAGCCCGTTCGTAGTCCTGGGCCGCCATGAAGGTATCGCGCAGTAGCTGTTCTACGCCCATGCGGGTCTGGGGGTAACGGGTGGTATATTTTTCGCCCCAGTTGCTCTGCTTGACGTTCTCTCCCAGGGCAAACTTTACCCCGGCGGGAGCCTGGGTAAACTTGAGTCCCTCGGCGTGTTCGCCCCACCGCAACTTAATCACTTGGTTCTGACCGCCCATCGGGTTAGCGGAGCCGTGGAGGAGGTTGGCAACGGTCAAGCCCCCGGCGAGTTCCCGGTACATGGCAATATCCGTGGGGTCGAGCACGTCCCCGATGCGGACCTCAGTGGTGACGGCGTGGGTGCCTTCGTTGACCCCGCGACTGATGGCGGTGTGGGAATGGCAGTCAATCAGACCGGGAGTGACGTGTTTACCCTGGGCATTGATGATGATGGCCCCGGCGGGGGCGGTGAGATTGGGTCCGACTTGGCTGATTTTGCCCCGCTGGATGAGCAGGTCGCCCAGGAAACGGCCCTGGGGTCCTGAGGTCCAAATTGTCGCGCCCTTGACCAGTAACCACTCGGGTTGATTGGGTTTCCCCGTCCGTCCAAAGGCTCCGGCGGGGTAGGTGGTGGGCGTGGTGAGGGCTTGGTCGCTGGGTTCCGCCGGGGTAGGTGTGGCAGCGGCGGGTTGGGTACGGCGGGCTTGCCAGGAGAAGGCTTGACCGTCGGGGAGTTGCCCAGTCCCCTGCATCTGGTCGCCATTTATACTTGCGGTTAATCGCACCGTACCTTGACCCGGCCCAAAGCCTTGGGCCGGGGGAAACAGTAAGAGTTGACTGCCCTGGAGGACGGCGGGGGTATCTTTGCCGCCCAGGGTGGCCTTAGGTTTGGGGTCGCCGCTCAGGACGAGGTTGGTATCGGCTTGAACGCCTTGCCAAGTCACCGTCCAAGTCCCACGGGGGTCCACTTCACGGCCCTTGTCAGTCTCATAAATTTGCCCGTCCACCCAGACCGAGAGGATATTGGCCTTGCTGGTGAAAAGGTCCCCGTCACTGATGACGAGGTTAGCGACTTTGCCCGGTTCCAAGGTGCCATAACGACCGGAGACCCCCAGGAATTTAGCCGGGGTGGTGGTGAGACTGGCGAGGGCTTGGTCCACGGTCAAACCCCGACGCACCGACTGGCGGACCCGAGGCCAGAACTGCTCTTCGGGTTTCTTGAGTTGGCTCGTCGTCAAGGCAAACATAACCCCGGCTTGGGCGAGCCGCGCTGGGTTACTCGGGGCTTGCTCCCAGTGTTGGAGGACTTCAAGGTCCACATCAAGAGCTTTCTCCGGGGTCTCGACCTCTGGAGCTTCGGGGAAATCCAAGGGCAAGATTAGCGGTATTTTCCGGGCGGCGAGTTGGGGCAAGACCCGGTACTCGTAGCCCGTCCCCAGGACCCAAGACTGGGTAGTTTTAAATTCCTCAGCAACCCGCAACACGCGCAACAGGTCTAGTTCGTCCTCCGCCTTGAAGACCACGGGCAACTCCCCGGTGACTACAGGGGCGAGGGCAGCCAGGGCACTATTCGTCTCGGGCCGCTCTAACCCCTGGGGGGCTTGGGCATAATTCGTCTGGGCGCGGTTATACCAATCGGCATCTAGAAAGGTCTGCCGGATTAGCGCAATACTCCCCATCAGCGAATCGGGGTACTGGGCTTCGCGGAAACCACTCTGCTCAAAAGCGACGTGCTGGGCTACCTGACGACGAACGATACTCTTGTTCGCATCATTACCACTGAGGTTGATGAGCGTACTCGTTCCCCGAAAAACCCCCCGCGCTGGAGCAACCAGGGCCACAGTGAAGCCCAACCCCCGCACTTTCTCCGTCTGTTTGGGGTCCACGGTCAGATTATCGGCAGCATCGCGCTGGGGCGTGACGCGGGGATTCCAGGCCCGTGAGCCGTTTTTAGCCAGTTCGGGAGGTTTATTCTCCTCTCCCGGTTGCGGTGCTTGCCACTCTTTGGGCAAGTCCAAACTAGAGTAGCTGTCTATGAAACCGGGGTAGACTGTGCGCCCCGCCAGATCCCAGACTCGTGCTTCAGTAGGGGCCGCCATCGTCCCGACCTGACTGATAACCCCGTTACGGATAACGAGGGTGCCTTTGGGAATAACCTGACCGGGAGCCACCACAATCCGGGCATTAACAAGTGCATGGACGCGGGGACTATTATCACGGAGGCCCTCCACGGGGGCGGTGGGGACCTGAGCGAGGATGGGTAGGCCCCAGAGACAGACCAATAAGCTCGGGAACAGACGGGGTTGGCGCGGCATTAGGGCGGGACGGTAGAGTATTCAACATAATAGGACCCTCCCCGACTCACCCTAGGACCCAAGTGAATTAAGAATCTGGACGAATCTTTAAGTTTTGTCAGCTCACTGCTGGGAATCTAACCCAGGGGAGTAGCACAGTGCGATTTGACCGCTATCCTTAAAGCATGAAGTTTTGTTATCAAGAGTGGGTGGGGAGGAAAGGGTGAAGCAGTTCCGGCCCTCGCCGATTGTATTTATCTTTTTGACTATTTTTATTGAGTTCATGGGGGCAAGTCTGCTCGTCCCGCTCATTCCTTATATCGTTGGTCGTTACCAGAGCGATGCTTTCACGATTGGCCTCTTGGTCTCTAGTTTTTCCTTAGCCCAATTTTTCGCCGCACCGACCCTGGGGGCTCTATCGGATCGTTTTGGTCGCCGTCCGATCCTGCTGATGAGCTTAGTGGGGACAGGACTAGGCTTTATCGTTTTTGGGCTAGCGAACTCTTTACCTTTATTATTCCTGGGCCGGATTATCGGCGGGGCTTCGGGGGGAGCGGTGGCAACAGCCCAAGCCTATATTGCGGACATCTCTAAACCCGAGGACCGGACTAAGAATTTTGGCTTGGTGGGGGCGGCCTTTGGGCTGGGTTTTATTATGGGACCCGCGATTGGCGGCTTTTTAGGCCAGTACAGTTTACAGTTACCCGTTTTTCTAGCGGCAGCTTTAGCGATTGCCAACGCGGGTCTGGGCTATTTCACCGTGGCGGAGTCCCTACCTCCAGAGAAACGTCAAGCGACACCCTGGCGTCAGGTCAATCCTTTCACCCAACTCAAGGCCCTAGTTAGTAATCCCGCTGTCCGGCCCCTCTTGCTAGGGTTTTTCCTCTTCAACTTTGCCTTTGCTGGGTTCCAGAGTAACTTTGCGGTCTATACGCGAGACCGTTTTGAATGGGGACCCCAGGAGAATGCTTGGTTATTTGCCTACATCGGGCTGGTCTCATCTTTGGTGCAGGGGGTTTTCATCCGCACTTTGATCCCGCGTTTTGGGGATGCTAATTTAGCGCGGTGGGGACTGGCCTTGGCGGGTCTGGCAGTGACAGGCGTAGCCTTGGTGCCCAGTGGGAACTGGCTTTACGTTACCCAGGGCGTATTTGCCCTCGGGGTGGGGCTGTGCTTGCCGACCTTGCGGGGTTTATTGTCGGAGCGGGCTTCGGCTCAGGAGCAGGGCCGGGTCATTGGCGGTTCCCAGTCGCTGGCGAGTCTTGCCATGGTCATCGGTCCGCTCTGGGCGGGAACGATTTTTGACCGGATTGGGTACACCGCCCCTTATTGGAGTGCGGGACTGTGGATCTTAGTCGCGCTACTCCTCATTAATGCCGCCCTGCCCAAAACTAAGGCTTGAGGACAATTTTGTTGAGCATGAGCTTGAGACGGGCTTTGCGGCGGTTGGCATTATTCTTGTGGATGATCCCGGAACGTACGGCCCGGTCAATCTTGCTGTAAGCCGCAGAGAGGGCGGTCTCACTGGTGGCGAGGGCTTCGGGGGTCCGCGCCTGGGTGAAGGTCCGCAGACTGTTGACGTACTGCTTGACTAAGCTACGGATGGCGGAGCGATAGGCTAGGTTGTGCTGGCGATTGCGCTCAGCCACATCAACCCGCTTGATGGCAGATTTAATGTTGGGCACGGTTACTCCAATTTGGCAACAATCTCTAATAATACCGCATTCTAAGGAGCGAGGCCGGGATTATTGGACTCAGGCCGCTGGAAAATCCATAGGTAGTCTCCAGGAACGTGCCTATCGAAAATGACCAAATTACAGAAGTCGGGGTCTTTGAACGACGGGTATCTTAATCCTGAAATATTTCCTTGCTGATAAGCAATATAGCCCAAGACTTGCGTAGGAGCAGCTTTACCTTCCCCATTAAGCCTAAGCCAATGGGTTTCTAACTCATTAGGAGTCAGTGTTAACGAGTCTCGGACACTATCCTCAGTCAAATCAATCACAGCACTCAGTCTATACTCAATTGAGAAGATGACCCTTGGAATGCTTGGTACGCCCTCGTCGTATCCTGTTGCTCCCCTAACAACAATATCTGCTTCAGTAAGTGCTGTCATAAGACCTTCGGCTACATATAATGCCTCGAATTCCTGACCGGGATGGTAAATCGCGCCATAGTTGAACCTGCCGCCATGTTTCAATGCACCTGCTCCTGAGAGAGGGGAGTCTGCGTAACGTAGATTAATAACACGATAGCCTGTTCCTGCCAAAGAGTTAGGGGAGAGGGCGGCAAAGGCCGACATAAGTTCTTCACCAAAGAGCATCGGGAATTCTCAATGATAGGGGTTAGCCCGGTTGTCCGACTTCAATCATGTAGATAAGGGTATCTACTACTTCAAGCTGACCCTTATCAATGTAGGACTGAGGGGTAAGACCGCCAAGCTCGGGGTTCTGTGAGGTTAGCCACTTGTTAACCAACTCTGTCTTGCCACTCAGCAAGTAACTAAGTCGTTCTCTTAAGTCCTCCACGCTTTTTTTATCAATCACAGGTACGGTTGCTCCTGAATTCTTGCCTTTAACATTACCAAAGTTCTGATGATGAAGATCATCGCCAATTAAAACCTTATCGTTTTCTCTAGGAATAGTCCGAGTTCCAGCGTTAATCTTGCTCTGCTTACTCACGGTGTTAATGTTTAGTTCAAACGAACCTTGTGCCTTGTTCAGCATCTTTTTAAGACGAGCTTTACGACGGTTGGCATTATTCTTATGGATAATCCCGGAACGCACGGCCCGGTCAATCTTGCTATAGGCCGCAGAGAGGGCGGTCTCGGTAATGAGGAGGGCTTCGGGGGTCCGCGCTTGGGTGAAGGTCCGCAGACTGTTGGTGTACTGTTTGACCAAGCTACGGATAGACGAACGATAGGCTAGGTTGTGCTGGCGATTGCGCTCAGCCACATCCACCCGCTTAATGGCAGATTTAATGTTGGGCATGGTTGATCCAGTTTGGCGACAATCTTTAATAATACCGTATTTCACGAATCAAGGCTGCTGGGTGTTGAGCAAGTGGGGTTTGCCTTAGATTTTTGGGTCTTGTTGATTTATCTTTCGCACTGCTTGCAATATCCCCAACAGCCCGCGAGGACAGGCATCTAAGGTTCCGCTCTCGCTCTTCCCTCTTCTGCCTTGGTCCCCTATTAGTGGGGCGGAGGGGCCTCTTAATTCGTGGAGCGGCGAATTTTTTTGTTAAACTCTTGAAACTTTGTGCGGTTGCCCATGCTTCCTCTTTGGCCTTTACTTTTGCTGGCACAGGCCCAAACCCCGCCTGTGGGTATCCTTGAACTCCAGTCGGTGCGGGCTCTGCCTGGTCGTTTGGACCAGATACCTACCTTTAATAGCAACAGCCCGGAATTGGTGACGGGGAATGGGATTTTACTCTCAACTTTTCCGCCATCCTATGGACAGAATCCCCAAGCTCATCTCGATTTTGCACTGAAGGGTCGGTTTGACCTGTTTGCTCATCACATTGCGAAGACGCCTGACGGACGGACGCTCTACCTGGGATTGTTGTTACACAATCCGGGGTTGCAGCCCGTCACCGTGGATATCCTCCAGGCTGCCAGCCATCTGACGCAACCGGACGCGCCTTTCCTTGATCTGCCGCCCCTCGTGGATAACTTGTTGGGGAATGTGTTTGCGGGGCCGGGGAGTCGGGTGACGAATGATATTTTGCGGAACGTGCGACAAGCGGATTGGCCCGGTCAGGTTATCCTCGCGCCTCGAACCAGTCAAATGCTCACGGTCTTACCCATCTACGGTTACAACGGACGCTCTACCCTGGCTCGCCTCAGAAGCTCAGGCCCCATTTACGCCGCAAGTCTGGCTCTGGTGGCTCCGACTGACTTCACCGGACAGGAATTCTTGCCTACCCTGACTGATTGGGAAAACCTGCTCACGACCGGAACCTTGGCGGCTCCCCGTGACTTGGCTCCGACCCCGCCGGGGAGTACGGGGAACTTCATTTATGGGCGAGTGGCGGGCGTGGCCTTGGGTTCGCGCTGGCAGGCGGAGTTGAGCGATAGTCCTCAGGCTCGTTTTTTGACCATCCCCACACCGGGCTCTGCCATCTCCTATGTCCTTAGTACCGCGAGTTTCGGGACGCTAGGGACCCAACAGGTCCAGAGTGCGCCCATGCAGGTCCGCTACCCCGACACGGCTTACCTCGCCCATGGCAATTACGGGATTGAGTACAACCTCAGTTTCACCCTCGCCAACTCTACAGCTCAGCCCCAGACCGTGACCCTGAGTTTGCAGTCCCCCCGCAAGCCTCTACAAGATGTCCCCGAGAACGCCCTGCGCTTCAGTGACCCTCCAGATAACCAAGTCACCTTCCGGGGTACGGTCCGGGTCCGCTACAACGACGAGGCCGACCTGCCCCAGACCCGCTATGCCCACTTGGTCCTGCGGCGCGGTCAACAGGGTAGCCCCTTATTCACCCTTATTCTGCCCGCCACGAGTCAACGCTTGGTCTATGTGGATTATCTCTATCCTCCCGATAGTACGCCCCCCCAAGTGCTGACCCTGCGGACCTCGGCTCCGTAATTCAAGTAAACTATCCCTTTAGACCAGGGTGGATGGCAAAATGAGAATACAGTACCTTGTGTTGACTCGTGGTTAAGACCGTCGCCGATACCAAACAGGCATTTTTTGCCCTTTTTACCCGCCCTTTGAACTCCGTTTATCGGCGCGTCATTGATGAACTACTCGTAGAAGTCCATCTCTTGACCGTCCATCACCAGTTTCGTTATGACCCGTTTTTTGGCCTGGGCTTGGTCACACTCTATGAACGTTTCCTGGACGGTTACTTTCCCAAGGAAGATAAGGCACCCATCTTCGCGGCTTTGGCAGGAGCCTTGGGTTTCACGGATGGGCAGTTGCAGCGGGATGCCCAAGCAGTGCAGCAGACTTCAGCCCCGGTCCTCCTTGCTGCACTGCAAGAGGGAAACATCCTGCCGACCCTACCTGAAGCAGTTCAATCCTTAGTTCAAGCTCCTCTGTCTAAGTACAGCCGGATCTTTGCCCTGGGTCTGACCACTGCCCTCGAACCCCATCTCCAGACCCAACTGGAGGCCAAACGGACAGAGATTTTCGACCAAATCTGTACGCGCTTGGGGCTAAATGCCACCCGCGTCCGCAAAGACCTGGATTTCTATTCCCAGGCCTTGGACCAAGTACGGAAGTCAAAAGAAGCCATGGAAGAAGCCAACGAGTCGGTCCGCAAAAAACGGCAACCCGCCTCGCCCTAGTAGTGGTTGCCGACTTTGCGGTAGTGGACGGCGGTGAGCCCTTCACTATCGGAGACATCCCCAGACTCCACTACCCCGTAGACGAGCCAGTGGTCATTGGTCTCCATCCGACTGACCACCCGGCACTCAAGGTAAGCCAGGGCATCCGCCAAAATCGGAGCACCGTGGGTCGCCGTATAGGTCTTAACCCCAGCGAAACGGTCCTCACCGGGCTTGAACCGCTTCAAAAAGTGGCGCATCAAGGGCGGATAGGTGGCCTCCGCGAGGACATTGAGCACAAAAGAATCCCCAGGGTGCATCAGGGACTCAATCGCCCGGTCCTTCGCCACGGCAATCGAGATCCCTGGCGGGTTGAAGCTGGCTTGGTTGACCCAGGAGGCAAGCATGGCGGTCTGGATGTCGCCCCGACGGGCGGTGATGATATAAAGCCCGCCCACCAAAGTCCCCATCGCTTTGTCAAGGTCCGGGGCGACGGCTTTGGACTTCTGGATCGTCTGTTTGAGCATGAGGACTTGGGCCAAGTCTGTGCCCGATTCTTCACAGGTCTGGTAGAGCGCGGGGGTGGGGTCCTGGGTGACTTTCAGCGTGGGGAAGGCTAGGGTCAAGCCTAGGTCTACCAGTTGATTAACCAAGATCTGGCTGGGACTCTCTTGGTTGCCGTAGGACTCAAAGATCCCGATCCGCTGCTTGTCTTGGACGGCGGCGAAGATGGACCCAAGGACGGCTTGGCTATGGGTTGATTCCGTGGGCGGGGGGCACAGGACGAGACCTTGGACGCGTTGGACAGTTTCTTGTACTTCCAGGAGGTCGGCTGTCCGTAAGTCCAACATCTCCACCGCCACCCCGCCTTTAGTCAAGCCATGGGCGATAGCTTGGGCAATGCGGTCACTGTAGCCGTAGTCCGAGACATAGAAGACCACCACGGCGGCTTCAGCTTGGGCTTGTTTCTGGCTCCAAGTGTCATAGCGGCGCGTGACCTCAGGGATATTAAAACGCAGTAGGGGACCGTGACCCGTCGCCAGGGTTTCTAATGTGAAGGGTGTGATGCGTTTGAGGGCGGTCAGCACCGACCGGGCATTAGGAGCCATCAGGCATTCATAATAAAATCGGAAGTCCGGGGCGATCGCCTCAAAATCCTCATCAAAGGTCCGCTCATCACAAAAATGCATTCCGAAGGCATCACAAGTGTAAAGGACCTGAGTGCCATGGTCATAGGTAAACATCGTGTCGGGCCAATGCAAATTAGGGGCTTGGACAAACTCCAAACGGTGGCCTCCGCCTAGGTCCAAGACATCCCCAGTCTTGACCAAACGACGGGCATAGGGCGCGTGGATCATATTATCCAGGAATTGCGCCGCGACATTAGAACAGACGAAACCGCCTGGGGAGCCAACTTCAACACTAAGGGAATGAGGGCACTATGGTCCGGTTCGGTATGGCTGACGATGAGGTAATCGAGTTTACTCAGGTCAATCTGTTCACGTAAAGCGGTTAGGTATAGCTCTGTGAATTTCTCATGGGAGGTATCCACCAGCGCGGTCTTTTCACCTTGGATAATGAAAGAATTGTAGGTCGTCCCATTCTGGAGCCCGAACTCAATATCGAAACGGTCTCGGTCCCAGTCCAGAGAACGAATCGTAACAGTATCACGGGCAATGGTCTGGACTTGGATGGTTTTGCGGGCGGGCGTGACAAGGGTGACCATGGCTTCCTCCCTCAAGGCGTACGTACTGTCAGTATAATCCGCAAAGCTCTGCTTACTGGGGCCTATGCCCAACCCCTGCAAGAGGCAGGGGTCATGGTCAGCGGGAATGGCCTGCACCTCCCCCAAACGGGCACAACCCTCCGCCTGCAAGATGGGCAACGCCAGATCCAGGACGGACCCTACCCCCAGCCCCTACCCCACGTGGTGGGGTAGGGGAGCGAGAATAAGAACTTTCTTCTATATACGTGGTCTTGGTCCCCCACCATGTGGGGCGGAGGGGCCTCTTAAGACCCCGGACTCCCGACCAGACCCCGCGCTTCATAGAGGTTGCCGACGATGCCACGCACGGGATGGAGGACTCGTTGGTGGGCACCGGGAGTAGCGTAAATCAAGACGAGGTAGCTGCCCTGATGGATATCGCGCCAAAAAGGTTGGACCAAGGCGCGGGGTCGTTTCACGCCCACCTGCCAACCCACCACTGCGCCGAGGATGCCCCAAGCCAACGTCCCCAAGAGACCAAGGATAAGCCCCGCTCCTAAAACCCAACCCAAGACCCCAATCCCTAAGCCCAACCCCAGTCCCAGCAACAAACCGGGCATTGCCAACGTCATCGGAGCCCAGTTGACGGGGGGTAGTGAGCCGGGAGGGTCACTGGTCAGAACCAAGATATCCGAGGGGCGGATGTTGAGGCTCTCCAGCAGCGCGATGGTCTCCAGCGTTTTTTTGGCATTAAGAAAAAGCCCCAGGGTCCGCCAGCGACAACGGTTGCTCGCCGGATCAACCCCCTGCCCCAGGGAAGACCAGTCTTGATTTCGCATCAGAAGCTACAAACTTTCTCCCCTAACCATAGCAGAGGTTAGGGATCGCGCTCATTGCCCATTTCTCAGTTCTTTTAACACTTTGAAAAAATTAGGATAGGACACTTGGGCACACTGCGCGTCCTCAATTTCCACCGCACCCCGACCTACCAAACCCGCTACGGCTAGGGCCATTGCCATCCGGTGATCGCCTAGACTCCTGACTGCACCCCCTCGTAACTCAGTCTTGCCCCGAATCACCAGACCGTCGGGGTACTCCGTAATATCGGCACCTAGGATGCCTAGCTGTTGGGCCACAGCCTGGAGACGGTCGGACTCTTTGACCCGCAGCTCCTGAGCATCGCGGATGGTGGTTGTGCCTGTGGCTTGGGTTGCCGCTACAGCTAGCACCGGGATCTCATCAACTAACCGGGGGATGAGTGCGCCCTCAAGCACGGCCCCAGTCAACTGGGCCGAGCGGACCCTGAGATCCGCCACGGGTTCCCCGCCTGCCTCACGGCAGTTGAGGATGGTGATATCGGCCCCCATCTGTTGCAGGACTTCTAAAGCTCCGGTGCGGCTCGGGTTGAGACCAACATTAAGTAGGGTCAATTCACTATCGGGCGTAATTGTGGCAGCGACTAGCCAGAACACCGCTGAACTAATGTCCCCCGGCACAATGATGTTCTGGGCCGTCAGGGCAGCGGGTCCCATAACACTTACGGTCGTCCCCTTGACCGTGACCGGACAACCAAAAGCCCTGAGCATCCGTTCAGTGTGGTCCCGTGAGGGGTGGGGTTCCGTAACCAAAGTCTCACCTTCACTCAAAAGTCCCGCCAGTAACAGGGCGGATTTAACCTGGGCTGAGGCCACGGGGCTGACATAGTGGAGCGGTTGTAACGCCGTCCCCTGGACCGCCAAGGGCGCGAACTTACCGGCCGCGCGTCCCCAGATTTTGGCTCCCATCTGGGTCAAGGGCTGGACGACGCGGCCCATGGGCCGCCGGGTGAGGGAACTATCCCCGGTCCAAGTCGTAAAAAGTCCGGGCTGGGCCGCCGTCACCCCTAGCAACAAACGCAGCGTTGTCCCAGAATTGCCGCTATCGAGGACCCCCAAGGGTTCCTGGAGTCCACCTAAGCCTACGCCCGTAACTAAGACCTCCGGGGCGGTTAAATCGGTAATCTCCACTCCCAAAGCCCGCAAACACCGCGCCGTACTCTGGGGGTCCTCCCCTGCCAGGAGGCCCTGAATCCGGGTGGTGCCCTGAGCCAAGGCCCCAAACATCAAGGCCCGGTGGGAAATTGATTTGTCGCCGGGGACCTGGACCGTACCGCGCAAACGGTCACAGCCGGTAATGACTAGGCTAGAGGTCATAGAGTTCACCATATTTGCGGCGGATATAGCGCAGGTAGGGCTGGATGGTCAGGGGTTGCCCCGTGGCCTGTTCCACGACTTCGGCGGCATTATATTTGCGTCCGTGCTGATAAATATGCTGCCGCAACCAGCCATGCAGACGGTCAAAACGGCCCTGGCTCATCTCAGCGGGGATCTCGGGATAGGCGAATTGGGCTGCTTCATAAAATTGGGCACTCATCAGGTTGCCCAGGGTATAGCCTTGGAAGGCCCCGCCGATGGTTCCGCCGTGCCAGTGGACATCCTGCAATACGCCTTCACTGAGGGTCGTGGGCACTAACCCTAGGTTTGCGCGATAGGCTTCGTTCCACGCCTCGGGGAGGTCTTTCACCGCAAGCTTCCCTTCCAAGAGGGCAAGCTCTAGCTCAAAACGAATCATCACGTGGAGGTTATAGGTTAATTCATCAGCATCGGTACGGATTAGGGACCGCTCGACCCGGTTAATCGCCCGATAAAAAGTCTCTAACTCGACCGCCCCCAACTGACCAGGGAAACACTGCTGGAGCCGGGGATAAAAGAATTGCCAAAACTCCCGCGAACGACCCACGAGGTTTTCCCACAACCGGGACTGGCTCTCATGGACCCCCGCTGAAGTCCCCGAGGCTAGAGGCGTGCCTTCATAACTGGGGTTGATGCCCTGTTCATAGAGGGCGTGGCCCGCCTCATGGAGGGTACTGAAAACCGCTTCTGTCAAGTCATGCTCCCGGACACGGGTGGTAATCCGCACATCCCCCAGCGAAAACTTAGTCATGAAGGGATGGTGGGTCTTGTCTTGCCGTCCCCGCGTGAAGTCATAGCCAAACTCCCGGATTACTGCCAAGCCAAAGGCCAGTTGGTCCGCCTCTGGAAAATATTGTTGCAGACAGGAACGGTCGGTCAGGGGTTGGCTGGTTACTTGCTGAACCAAGGGCACCAACTGATTCCGCAACTCGGCAAACAGGGCGCGGGTGGTGCTGGTTTTCATCCCGTAGTCCGCAAACCCAATCAAGGGATCGGCAATATGTTCGTAGCCAGGGAAGAATTGGGCCATTTCCTGACTGAAAGCGAGGGTCTTTTCAAGGTAGGGCTGGACCAGGGTGAAATCATTGGCGGGGCGGGCACGGGTCCAGACTTCATAAGTAGTAGCCACATGGTTAGAGAGTCGCGCCATGAACTGGGCCGGAATTTGACAGGCTTCTTGATAATCGTGGCGGGTGACGCGCAATAGACTGGCGGCATCATCATCCACGGGTAGACTCGCCTCGTAGTCCCCCAAGTCCGCGAGCAATTGCCCAATCTGAGGCGCGATGAATTTTTCGTGGGCGAGTTGTTGGAGCGTTGCCATTTGACGGGCGCGGGCGGGTCCCCCACCGACGGGCATATAGGTGGATTGGTCCCACTGGAGTAAGGAAGCCGCCGCACTGAGGTCATTGACCTCGACCAAGCGGGTCTTGAGTTCAGTAAATTTCTGTTCAGTCTTGCTCAATGTCTGCATCAATATCCCACCGCGCATCGGCCTCTCATTTTAGGACATTGTTCATAAATAAATACGCGGTGCTAAACCGCCGGGGTCAGCACCGCACATCTATATTTCATTCGCGCCTGAAGCTACAGTGTGTTGGTTCTCAGGACAGTTCTGACGGATGGTTTAACATCCCCAAAGAGACCACAAAGCAAGGGAAACGGCAAAAACCCTGCACCACGTTTGAACTCGGACTTTAGTTTTTACCACTCACCGCCCTGGCAAGCCGTTCTCCTTCGGGCGAGTGATGAGCAGGTCAGACTGTAAAACCCCTGCGGTGGTTTGGACAATCAAGCAGTGGGTGTGCTGCTTTGTGTTCCATGAATTCATTGTGCCGTTTCCAATCCGAGCGGTATTCTCCCCCTAGGCATAACTCACGCTCAGTCTCAGGGAGAGTTATTAAACGCAGTTTCGCCCTGTTGGGGTAGACGCATATCCCATTGGCATTCACTCAACAAGAAGAGACTGCCCGCTTGAACTAACCCGGCACCAAGGAATTGCCAGTCCGTGAAGAAAAAGAAGACTAGGGCACTCAGCCCATGCACGACCGCCGTCAGCACTAAGGCTCTTGACCGCAGCGTAGTTCCCGTCACGAGATAACCCACGCCCATCAAACCCAGCCAGAGGGGACCCAAATGCAACAACACATCTCCCCAAACATAAAAAATGCTCAAGTCCGTCACTGCCAAACCGAGGACCACCAGCCCCACCCAAGCCCCCAAAAGCCACGCCACCCGCTCTACCACCACCCAGAACCAACTCAAAATAACCATCGCCCCCGCCCCGACCAGGGATAACCCCGTCCAGAGCATCGCCTGGAGTGCCCAATCCAAGGGCAAGAACTGAGCCGTCCCAAAAATAACCAGCGTCAGGAGTCCCCAGACCACAAAAACTTGGTCAATCCGGGTATAAAACGAGTCCAGCAAAGTAATGTAGCCCACCCGCCACTGGAGGTGTAGACAACCCTCAGCGTCCTGAAAAGCAAGTTCGTGTTGTTTACAACGCAGGACTGGTTCAACTGGGTTGAAAAATGTCATCTGCCATCAGAGGTATTAATACTCATATCTTAACAAAAAGTTACGGTTGTTTGTTAAGCAGTTCCACTTGAAGGCGTTGTCCATATACCCTCCGCCGTGCGCATCCATCGTCATGCTCAACCCCACGCCTGGATTATGCTCTGGCTCGGGACCTGTGCCATCAACGTGCCCGGTGTCATGCTGAGGGTAACTGATAGAGAGAACGAACCCCATGCTCTCTTGCGCCTGTAGTACGGCTAGCCGGGATGATTACAGGAGAGCCCCCCAGAACTGCCCTAGACTTCTGTAGCATTAAGGACTGTTTAGGGCTCTGGGTGGTGGGATATGCTGGGGCATCTTGATGGTGCAACGCCCTTGGTTTACACCCGTCGTCACTGGCTCAAGACTATTCTGGGAGCCACCCTGAGCATTCCTGTCGGAGCCTTGACTGAATCGCCTCGCTCCGATGTCCTCACCATCGTCCGCGACCCCCAGCAAGCCATCAAGTTCATCCACGCCCGTCATCAAAACACGGATTTACTCTATAGCGTGGACTATCAGTTCTTGAGCTTCTTCACAACGATCAGTCGGGCAGATCTGACAGCGATGGCAGATCTCGTCAAGCTCAACCCCCTACGCCGGGACCCCAATTTACAGGCTTGTTTAGCATTTTGTGAACAGACGGACTTGGACCGGGAGTTGGCCTTATTAAAAGATTTCCCCAATGGACGGCGACCGGGGAGTGTGTTTTTAGAGTCGCGGGGACAGAACAGCGACGAACGCAACGCCAGTATTGACCGCTTTGGTGAATTGCTCCTCCCTCAACGCCAGCCCGTCACCCTCGCCCCCCTTTTGCAGGGCAGTGATGTAGTGTTTCTCGGGGAGACCCATGACCAACTGAGTACCCATCAGTTTTTAGACCAGCAGTTAGCGTTGCTCAAACTAAAGGGCTTTATGCACTTTGGTTGTGAATTTGTATCTGCCGATGACCAAGCTTTTTTAGACCAGTACCAACCCAGCCAGCGTCCCTTACTGGTTGAGAAGTTGCTCTGGAGTAATCCTTCTCTATATGCAGACTTAATTGAACGGCTCAAAAGCCTGGGCATCCGGCCCTTGGCCCTCGGTCAGGCCGACAGGACTTTACCCCAGGATGGCGGCTATATCACCGAGAACCGTAACTTCCAGTTGGCCCATCATGTCTTAGCCTTTTTACGTCAACATCTCAGCCAAAAGTTAGTGGTCCTAATCGGAGCTAACCATGCCGGATATTCCCATGACACGTTTCAAGGCTTACGGCTATTACCGCGCACCCATCCTGTCCCCGATATCCCCACCCTCATCCATAAGTACCTGCCCCGACGCAAGGTAGTGACGGCGATGTTTGAGTCCAACCGTCCGGTCCCCGCCCCTATTCCCAATGTCCCCGCGAGTTATGGTTGGCGATATATTCGTACTGAATTGGTGCGGAGAGGAGTGACTACCGAAGCCTTTATGATCGCTCTCCCCCCTGTCCTTGAAGACCGCCTCCTCACGTCTTGGGAACGTCGCTATGACTACTACTTCTATCTGCCCCCAGTGATAGAAACGAGTATTGCCAGCAATGACTGGGACTGAGGTATAGTCACTATCCAACGGTTTAATCCAGGTCCGTGTCATCGGCACGATAGTCACACGCATTAATACCGTTGACGAGTGCGCCATGGGGTATGGTCACTAGCCTGAAGCTATATCAGTGTTTGTGTTTCTAGGATGTGGGGGCTAGGGAGCTTCTTTCGCGCCCATCTGGGTTATTAATGATGGAAGGCAAAGGATGAGTCATGATCCCACTACAACTAACCCTGACCAACTTCTTGAGCTATGGGCACGGTCAGGTGGATTTCACCAGTCTGCACACGGCCTGTATCTGTGGGGACAATGGCGCGGGTAAGTCGGCTCTGCTTGAGGCCATGGGCTGGGCCTTGTGGGGGAAAAGTCGGGCCACCAATGAAGAGGACCTGATCCGCAGTGGTACCACCGAAGCCCAAGTAGATTTTACGTTTCGGTGTGAGGGGACGGTATACCGGGTGTTGCGGATTCGGGTCAAGGGCAAAGCGGGGACCCTGGAGTTTCAAGTCTCCCCGGATGGTGGGCAGCAGTTTCGAGTCGTGACCAGCCGCACCAACCGCCAGACTCAGGACCTGATTATTCAAGCCCTTAAAATGGACTACGAGACCTTTATTAATTCGGCCTACTTAAGACAGGGCCACGCCGATGAATTTACGATTAAAAAACCCACAGAACGCAAAGAAGTCCTGACGGAGATCCTGGGTCTCAATCGCTACGACCAACTCGCTGAAAAAGCTAAGGAAAAAGCCCGCGAGTTCAAGACCCAAATTGACCTACTTAAAGAGCAACTTCAGAAAATTGATACCTTACTCCTCACCCGTCCCCAGATTGAGGAACAACAGACCCAACTTGCAGCCCAACTCCAACAGCTAAGCACACAACAAACCCAGCTTGAAACCCAGATTCAACTATTACAACAACAGGTCCAACTCGCTGAAGCCCAAAAACAACAATGTCAACTCCTCCACCAACAGATTGAAACCATTACCCGTACTCAATTGCGGATTCAAGATGAACAACACCGCCAACAACAACTTATCCTACACCTCACCCAGATTTTGGACCAACAGGCCACGATTGAAGCGAATTATCAGCAATACCAGCAACTCCTCGCCCAGGCCGCCCAGCTAGACCAACATCAAGACCAATATCAACAACTGAGCGAAACTCGTCAACAACTAGAGCGCGAGATTGACCAGGAACGCAACCGACTCAGCGTCCACCTCCAAGCCTTTTTGACTAAACTTGAAGGCTTGCAGGAACAACAGCGCAAGTATCGTGAACAGTTAAACGAACAACCCACGGTCAATAAAGGACTAGAAGCCCTACGTCAAGCCCGTGCCAACCTCAAAGCCTACGAAGAACGCCAAGCCATCGCCCAGCCCCAAATGCAACAACGGCAACAACTCACCCAGCAACTCATGAGTGAACGTTTAGAACTCGAAGCCCGTTACAAAGATGTCCGCTACCAGACCACTAGTTTAGGCAGTGAGCTATCTAAACGGGTTCTCCTAGAAAAACAACTGGAGCAACTAAGCCAACAAAACGAAAAACTACAACGCCAAGCTGTCTACAAAGAGCGGGTCAAAGAGAAAGGTTACGAACGCAAAGCCGAGAAACAACGCCTCGAACGTCTACTCACTGACTGTGAGGAACGTCTGAGCGGGCTCAGCGACAAAGACCGACTTATGCATCAATCCTTAACCAACTGTCCGCTGTGTAATCAAGAACTAGATGATAATCACCGTCAACAGATCCAGACCCAACACCAACAGGAAGCCCAGCAACTAGAGGACGAGCGGACCCTGCTCCAACACCAAATTAGCTACGCTGAACAAGAGATAAAACTCCTCCGCAGCACCTGGGCTGAGCTAAATCTGGAACTAGACGGGCTAGACAGTCAACTCCAAAAACAGGGCCGTCTCCACCAACAGCTCGAAGCCTACCGTGAAAAAGAAGCCGCCTTCAAAGAACTTAAAATTCAAGAACGTACCCTCAAACACCAACTTGAAGAAGAAAGTTTTGGTCCAGAGATCCGTCAGCAATTGCAGTTGATTGATCTGGAACTCAAACGGCTAGACTTCAACGAGAACGACTATCCCCTACATCACGCCGAAGTAGACCGTCACCGTTGGGCTGAATCTCGCCACCAACTCCTGCAAGAAGCCCAGCACGAACTTAACCGCCTAGACCAGGAAATCCCTACCCTCCAGCAACGGTGCAGCAACGGTAAACAACTGATTGATGAACAGCAGTTCTGTCCCCTGCAACAGACCCAATTGCAAGCGGTCCAACAACAACTCCACCAACTCCAATACGACCATCCCCACCACCAACAGGTCAAGCAACAGGTCCAACAACAACGCCCCCTCCTCCACCGCTACGAAGAACTCCAACGCGCCTTGGCCCAAATCCGCCCCGAACAGGAACGCCTGACCCAGATCCAACACGAGGCCCAAGCCCTCACCACCGAAGTCCACCAACTCACCCAGCAACTCACCCACCTGCAACATCAACTAGCCCAAACCCCAGACCCCGCCCCGGCCCTAGTTGACCACCAGACCCAACTCAAACTCAACCGCATTCACCAAGACCAGCACCGGGCAAACCTCGGGGCCACCTGTCAACAACTGGCCTTCCTCGACAATCTCCAGACCCAGCGTGTCCAAGACCAACAACAACTCGACCATAGCCACTATCAACACACCCTCTACAAAGAACTCGTCACCGCTTTCGGCAAAAACGGCATCCAAGCCCTAATTATCGAGAGCGTCCTCCCGGAACTCGAAGCCGAGGCCAACCAACTGCTAGCCCGCCTCAGCGATAATCAGCTCCACGTCCGCTTCCAGACCCAGAAGACCACCAAGACAACCGCCAAACTCATCGAAACCTTGGATATCTTAATTGGCGACAATCGCGGTACCCGCCCCTACGAGACCTATTCCGGCGGAGAAGCCTTCCGGGTCAACTTTGCCATCCGGCTTGCCCTCTCTCGCCTACTGGCCCGCCGCGCCGGGGCCGCCCTCCAGACTCTAATTATTGATGAGGGCTTTGGTTCCCAGGACCGCGAAGGGCGCGAACGCCTGATTGAAGCGATCAATCTCGTCGCCGCTGATTTCGCCTGTATCCTCGTCATTACCCATATCACCGACCTCAAAGAAGTCTTTCCGGCCCGCATTGAGGTCGAGAAGGGCGACCGGGGCTCCCACTTGAGTGTGGTAGTATAAATTCGTGTACTAATGTGGGACGCAGTATGGGAGTTGACCATCCCGAGGACCGCCCAGTTTATATCATCTCCGTGGCTGCTGAGCTAGTCGGGATGCATCCTCAGACCTTGCGGTTGTACGAGAAACTGGGTCTCATCAAACCCCACCGCCAACCCGGTCAAGGCCAAGGTAAGACCCGGCGCGAACGGGAGACCCGGCTTTATTCGGCGCGGGATGTCGAGCGTCTCCTCTACATCAAGCACCTGACCCAGGAACTCAAGGTCAATCTCGAAGGTGTGAAGCACATCACCGAGCTTCAGTTACAACTTGACCGCCAGCAGCAAGACCTAGAGATGCACAAGCTCCGGCTCCAACGCGAGATTGACCTCCTGTCGGTCCAGTTGGACCATCTCCAGGCCCAAGCCCCCCCCAGCCAGGGATGACCGCCGTTTTGCTAATGGCGAAAGCCCCCGAGGTGGGTCAAGTCAAGACTCGGCTTTGCCCGCCCCTCGACCTCGCCCAAGCTTGTCTTTTCCATGAAGCCCTGCTTAGGGATACCCTTAATCTTTTGCGGGCTGTGAGTTCTAGTCGTTACTTGGCTTACAGTGGCTCCCGTGACTGGTTCGACTACCACAGCCCGGATTTTTATTTGTTCCGCCAGCAGGGTGAAGACTTGGGGGTGCGTCTCCACCACAGCCTCCAGTTCATGCTCCGTTGGCACGAGCCCGTCCTCTGCATCGGCTCCGATAGCCCCCACCTGCCTCCCGCTTACCTCCAGCAAGCCGCCCAATTACTCGAACAGTACCCGGTCGTCCTCGGTCCAGCTCTAGACGGAGGCTACTACCTAATCGGTCTTAACCGTTTCGAGCCGTTATTTCTGGGGATGCCGATGGGGACAGACCAGCTATTTACCGCAACCCAGACCCGTTGTCAGGAACTCGGACTCGGGGTCGGGCTACTTCCCCCCTTGGGCGATCTCGACTACTGGTCCGATGTCCAAAGCCAACGTCCGCACTTACCCCAGGGCCACACCACCCGCCTACTTGCTCAGTGGGAAGGTCATTTACCGCCGTAATAGAAGGTCACTTCTTTATCTTTGAGGGGCGCGAAGCCTGCCGCAATCAGCATGGGGTCTAGATCGGCTTGAGGGAGATGCTTAACGCCAATCCGCACAATCCGCGAACGCATGGTATTACTTACGCCACTGCGCTGACGGTCTGTTTCCATTGCCATTACTTGCTGATAGAGGTCAAGTTTTGCTTGGGGAATTGCTGTGCCGTCGAAGTCTAGACCTCGGGCGATGGCAATATCCACCGCATCGGCACCAGTGGTATCGGGCATGGTCATCCTGGGTGAGTACAGGGGCATTTTACCTTACTCATGTTTACTACAGAACAATGGGGAAGTGTTACCATAATGTCCACATCTCGTCATCCCGAGCAAGGTAGACGAGACGGCGTGAGTAACCATGTATTTTGGAGAACGCACCGTGGCCACTGAAACCTTAAAGAAGGGGACTTTTTACTATCACCCCGATACCCTTTGCATCTGGGAATACTGCGGGTTTACTGGGATCTGTTTCAAATTCAAGTTAATTTATTCTCAGAAATATGATTTGGTGGATGACTGTGACCGCAACTCTTACATCAGTTACCGCAATGTGACGGCAGACCCCTGGTTTGCGAAATTGGTCGAGTACAAACTGCCAGTGGTTTAAGCCGGTAAGCTAGGCTGAGTCGGCCCTGTGGTTTTTGAAAATGACCCCTACGCCTAATCCCACGCTGGTGCGCGACCTATTTGACCAGATTGCGCCCCGGTACAACCAGATCAATACGCTGATGAGTTGGGGCCGTCACTTGGCCTGGAAGAGATTAGCGGCCCAGTGGTGTTTCCCGGCTCAACCCCTGGGTGAAGTGGTGGACCTCTGCTGCGGGACCGGGGACCTGACTCGGCAGTTAGCCCGTGTGGTCCCCCGGGCTGAAGTGATCTGGGGCGTGGATTTTGCGGAGGGAATGTTGCGTCAGGCCCGGCAGCGCGTCGGATTGGACCGTCGGATTCGTTGGTTACAGGCGGATGTGTTGGACTTGCCTTTTGCAGCGGGTCAGATGGACGGGGTGACGATGGCTTTTGGGTTACGTAATGTCGGGGATATTCCCCAGTGTCTAGGGGAGATCGAGCGTATCCTCAAGCCGGGAGCGCGGGCCGTCATTCTGGACTTATGTTTGCGTCAGGATGATGGGTTCCAGCGGTGGTATCTGACGGAGGTTGTGCCGAGACTCGGTGCCTGGTTTAACCTTGCGGACCAGTACGCCTATCTCGCGCCCAGTCTAGAACGTTTCCCGGAGCCTCCGGCCTTGGCTCTCCTTGCTCGGCAAGTTGGATTTCGTACTGTGACCCACCGCAGCCTCGAAAATGGCGGTATCCACTTTCTCGTTTTACAAAAATGACACCCTGGCAAGCCGCACTCAATCCCGCTATCTACTCCGCCGCTGTGGTCCCTGTCTTGGTGGGGACGGCGGTGGCTTTTGCCCAGACGGGTACGATTGATCTAGTCCGGTTTGGGCTGGCCTTAGTCGGTCTGGTCTTGATTCAAGCCTGGATTAACCTGACCAATGATGTCTTCGATGCTGAGACGGGCGTGGACCGCAATAAGCCCTGGTCTCTGGTCAATTTGACGGGGCAACCGGGATTCATTCTCGCGGTCGGGAATCTTTTTTTAGTCCTGGGGGTGGTGAGTTTCGCGCTCCTGGCTTGGTTGCAGCAGGACTGGACGATTGCCGGGGCGAGTTTGGTGGGTTGTCTGTTGGGCTATAGCTACCAGGGTCCGCCCTTGCGCTTTTCTTACCGGGGTTGGGGGGAGGTCATTTCCTTTACTTGTTTCGGCCCGATTGCGGTGATGGTCAGTAGCTATGCCCAGACCCAGCAGTGGTCCTGGCTGAGTTTTGCTGCTTCCCTGTTGGTGGGAACGATTACCAGTTTGATTTTGTATACCCATCACTTCCCGCAGATGGAGGACGACCGTACTTTTGGTAAACAAACACCGATTGTGCAATGGGGGACGCAACTGGCAGCCCAACGGTTCCTCTGGCTCTTCGTGATGCTCTACGGGTTATTGAGTGTGTTTGTCTTGTTGGGAATTCTACCCTGGACTACGCTGGGGCTCTTCTTCACCCTGCCCTTGGGCCGTCAACTCTACCAGTGGGTCAATCTCTTCCACGACAAACCCGAACAAGTGGGCCAAGCGATGCCGCTGGTGATCCAGCTTCACTTCTGGAGTGGGGTAGCCCTGGTTGTGGGCTTGGTGGCGAGTCGCTGGGTTTAGGTTCATTCTCGCGTTCAAGAAAATAGTATCGCTCCGTCTTGACCGTCCGTCTCCCTGACCATCACTTTCACGCTCTCGTGGCGGGCGGTGGGGACGATGCGACCTACATAGTCGGGGTGGATTGGGAGTTCGCGGTGGCCCCGGTCAAGGAGGGTGACGAGTCGGATCACGCGGGGTCGTCCGTAGTCGTTGAGCGCGTCGAGGGCGGCGCGGATGGTGCGGCCTTTGTAAATTACATCATCTACTAGATAGACCACGCGCTGGTCGAGGTCGGCGGGGAGGTCCGTGGGATGGGTGGCGCGGACGCCCATGTCACGCAGGTCATCGCGGTACAAGGTCACATCCAGAACCCCCACGGGTACGATGGCCCCTTCCTGTTCGAGGATAATTTGGGCCAGACGATACGCGAGCGGTACGCCACGGGTGTGGATACCCACGAGGACCAAATCCTGGACGCCCCGGTTGGCTTCGAGGATCTGGAGGGCCAGACGGCGTAACATCAAGTGCATTTCTAGGGCATTCAACAGTTCGACTTGGTTCATGGGCGGAGGTCTTTGAGGATGTGCTGGTTAATCTGGGCGCGGTCTAGCCACCAGGCCCGCTGGGTTTCACTTAGACCCTCGCCGTTGGCGTAATGTTCCAACCAAAGTTGGGTAAGTCTGCCAGCATTGGGTAAATCCATAAGGTCCAGACCGGGGGCATCGAGTTCCTGGAGCAATTGTTTTACCTTGGGGTCATAGCTCAGTCCCCACACCGGACACCCCGCCCCCGCTGCCATCAAAACCCCATGGAAACGCATCGCTAAGGTCCATTCCACGGTGTCGAATAGTCCCCGTAACTGGCGCGGATCGCTGAGTTCGAGGACCACACTGGGACCGGGAAGTTGTTGTTGGACTTGCTGGGCCAAAGCGAGGTCTCCGGGCAACTGAAAGGGTACCAACAATAAACAAATTTCCGTCGCCCGTTGGAACTGTCCTAGGGCTTCCATCAGGACGCTCAGCCGCTCGGGGGTGAGGTCCGGGTGGGGGCGGAGGACCACAGCACCGCGAGGCCGGGGGAGGTCTGGTAGATGGGCGACTTTGCCGGTCAAGGCCCACACGGGGTCTACGGTCTGAGTATAGAGCAGAGACCAAGAGGCCAGGAGTTGGGCAGAGTTGCGGTCGCGCACACTTAGGTGATCACAGCCCTGCAAAAGATGGCGCACTAAGCGGCGGGACCAGCTTTTATTCAAGGGCCCGAGGCCCTGGGACCAAGCCACAGTTTTGAGACCCAGCCGCTGCGCTAACCAGAGTAAACCACTGTAATAGAGCAAGCTGCGGGGACTGGTCACGTCCTGGAGGATACTGCCGCCCCCCAGGATGAAATAATCGCTGGAGCGCATGGCCTGGATGACTGCCGGGGTGTCCCAACGGTCTACCGCCCTGACTTGATAAGTGGTCTCTGTCAATTTGGGGGTATGGGAAAGGACGATGGGGGTCAGGTCGGGCGGGAGCATCTGGAGCAGGGACGCAAGCAACGCCTCATCCCCCCCATTCCCGAACCCGTAATACCCACACAACACGGCTTGCATGAACTCAGTGTACTAGCTGTCCATCCTTGCGCTACGGTAAATGCAGTGCAGATTTAGATGATGGAAGTCTTCGCTCAGCTATGGCAGCAGTACCGGCAGGCGGTGCCCCAAGTCCCGCTCATTGAGGATGTCCTCCGCGCTGAGGGGGAGCTTTGGGTGGAGGACCATGTGGCCCTGCGGACCCTCCCCGGCCCCGAAACCGGAGCGCACATCCTGCAAGCGATGTTTGCGTTGTTGGGTTATCGGCGGCGCGATGACCTGTACTTTGCCGATAAACAATTGCGGGCGTTTTGGCTGGAGCCGCCGATGGTATCGGGACTTGATAGTTGCCAGACGGCCCCCAAGGTTTTTATTAGTGAACTCATCCCCGACCAATTCTCCCCGGCTTTCCAGGAAGTTTTGTATAAGTACACCAGCACGGTTCAAGCTACGCCCTTGGCCCAACTGCAATCCGCTGAGGATATAACCGAAACGCTCTTGATGTACTTGAGCGGTCGGCCCTGGCAACGGCCCCAGTATGCCGACTACCAATTACTGTTGCGCGAGAGTGAATATGCGGCTTGGACCCTGGCTTTTGGGCATCGGGTGAATCATTTTACGGTCAGTGTGCATTTGATGAAACGGTTTGCCGGACTAGTGGATTTTAATAAATTCCTGACGGAACAATTGCAGATTCCGATGAATACCCAGGGCGGTCTGATTAAAGGTTCACCCCAGTGCGGGCTGGAGCAGAGTGCAACCCTAGGGGCGAAAAGTAGGGTGGAGTTCCAGGAGGGACTTTATGCGTTGCCCTACGCCTTTGTGGAATTTGCTTTTCGCCATCCCCTGCCTGAGAGGAAGCCCGATGGTCGTTGGGATTCCTATTACCAGGGGTTTGTGGTCAGTAATGCCGACCGGATTTTTGACTCCACCAATGTCCACTGAACCTGTACCCTACCGGGTCCGCATCAGTAACCGTGCCCGCCATGTCAACCTGCGCCTCACGGTTCAAGAAGGCTTAGTTGTAGTGATTCCTAGGGGTTTTGACCTAAAACATATCCCCTCCATCCTCCAAAAGCGCAAGCAGTGGATCTTAGCTGGCCTGGGTCGTTTAGCCGTCCAAACTCCGCTGGGAAGCTGTCCCCTACCCGAGCAACTAGTTTTACCCTTGTTGGGAACTTGGACGGTGGTTTACGGTGAGCGCGGCGAAAAACCGAATCAACTCCTGATTCCGACCACTGAACGTGCCCCTAGTATCGCCCACCTTAAATCTTGGTTGGCCCACCAAGGCCGTCTGCACCTTATCCCCCGGCTCCAACAAATCAGTCATGCCACCGGGTTAACCTTCACCCAAGCCACGGTCAGGGGCCAGAAGACGCGCTGGGGTAGCTGTTCGCGCCAACACCACATCAGCCTCAACTACCAATTACTCTTCCTCACATCCGATCTAGTGCATTACGTCTTGGTCCACGAACTCTGTCACACCCATGAAATGAATCACTCCCCCCGCTTCTGGTCCCTGGTGGCAAGTTACCTGCCTGACCACCAGGACTACAAGGCCCGACTACGCCAGTCTATTCACCTCATCCCCGGTTGGTTGCATGATTAGCGTTATGGTGTTCGCCATAGTTGTTTCAAACAGTTACAAAAACGCTAAAAAGTCTAAAGATTATTACACGAGTTCACGGAGGCTATTCACTGTGACCATAAGCTCTACCCACCTCGCTCATAAGCTACACTAAGCACACTTGAACAGCAATGCTAGGAGAGTTGGTCATCATGCCTGAACAAGAAACGGAAACTTTTACCTACTTTCCCCCTGATCTCACCGTGCAGGGAGCGGACGGGACTATTGTTTTAGCCGTTAAGGTCAGAACGCGACTTATCCATAAAGAAGCTGAGGTCCTTGAACAGCTTGCTAGTTATTTACAATTTATGAAGGAGAAGCATAACAAAAATATCCCTTATGCTATGTTTGTAGACCGTCAAAAAATTAACATTTATTCCTGGAGTGAGGGACCACTCTCTGCTCCGTTACTCACACTTGAAACGAGTGTTGTCTTGGGAGAATACGACCCGGAGTATAAACAAACAGACCAACAAATATCAGAGTATTATGCTGAGACCTTAATCGAAGCTTGGTTAAAAGATTTAATTGATGAATGGCAGTCAGAGAACCCTCCCTACAAAGTTGAACTTAAGGAGCAAGGCATTCTAAAAAGGCTGAAACAGTCCGTTGGGAGCGTGATTTTATGATTTTTCTTTATGTCGAGACAAACTTCTTAATCGGTCATGCTAAATATCAAAAAGAAATGTAAAGTTTCAGCTTGACACTAATAACTTAGCTAAAGTAGTGAGCGGCATGAAACTTTCAGAACAAGCACAAAAAATTAGTACAGACTTAAATCTAGTTAATATTGAGAGCGGCAGGATTTTTGAAAATGTCCAAGAGCGATTAGATATAATTTTGAAATGGACTTTAGGTAACGCTATCGTGATTCCTTTCGATCCTCTTACTGCCACTAAAAGTCTTAATCAGCGTTATATGAAAGAGCCGACGGATAACTTGATTTTACATACGATTTTAGCTCATGCTCGTACGAATCTATCAGAGAGGAAAGTTCTGTTAACGAATAATTACACCGACTTTTTTAAAGAACAAATAGTAACAGAGCAACTTGACTTGGTAGGCATTCGTAAATATGTAACTAAAATTGACCAATTTCTGAATTGGTCTAAGCTCTAACTGCAAGATGTAAAGGTTTAGCTGTAATGATCAGTTATCAGGATGCGGGGACTCAAGGACCCCTCTCCCCACTGTGGTAGGATGGCTCAAATTGGGTGAAGGGTATGGAGATTCAGCAAAAATTGTTGGTGCTGGGAACGAATTGTCAGGACCTCTCGGCGGCGGTTTGGACTGAGCATCTCTGGCTGGCTTCCGATGAGACGATGAGCCTGGAACGGCTGTCCCCCTCACCCACGGGTTATGACCAGCCCCAACAATTTCCCTTGACTGAATATTTGGATTTGGTGGACGACACCACCGGGGCGGGGGTGGAAGTAGATATTGAGGGATTGGACTACCAGGACCACTATTTATGGTTAGTCGGCTCCCATGCCACCAAGCGCAAACGAGTCCGCCCAGACCGCAGCGATCTGGAGAATATCCGTCGTCTTACCAAGATTGAAGCCGACCCCAACCGTTACCTGTTGGCCCGGATTCCTTTAGTTGACGGAATTTTGTACAAAACCTGTCCCCACCCCAGCCAGTTAGGGGAACAACTCACCGCTGCTGCCATCGGACGGACCAAACTCCTCACCCTCTTGGAAGAAGACCCCCACCTCGGACCTTTTTTGACGGCTGGGATTCCTGGCAAGGATAACGGGTTTGATGTCGAGGGCTTGGCGGTAATGGGAAACAAAGTCTGGCTGGGGCTACGGGGTCCAGTGCTACGCGGTTGGGCCATCTTACTTGAACTGACCGTGGAAGCGCGGGGACCGGGGCTTTTACGCTTTCGGCGGGGTGCAGACGGACTCGCGTACCGTAAACATTTTCTAGACCTTGGCGGCTTGGGTATCCGTGAACTATGTCGCGACGGGGATGACCTCTTGATCCTGGCAGGACCCACGATGATCCTCCAGGGGGTTATTCGTGTCTTCCGGTTGGTCAAGGGTTTACTTTTGGCTGAACCCAGTCTTATTACTCAGCAACCGGGCCGACTAGAAGTCCTCTTTGAGACCCCCCCCTGCCGAAAAATACGACCGGGCCGAAGGCATTGCCCTGACCCCAGAGGGATTGCTCGTGGTCTACGATGGGCCTGCACCAAGCCGATTTAAGGCTGAGGGCCAAATATGGGCGGACCTATTTACGCTCTAGGGGAAACTGGACCCAACTGTCTAAGCGTAGTTAAGATTAGACAGTCTCCTAGGCTACAGTTATGAGTCAAGTGGGTCAATTGGTCTATAGTAAATTTCCAGATTTGGGCTTGCGTGTTCTGGCGAGCGTGCAGGTCCCAGTTGCAATCCGTCGGGCTTTTGTCTTCCAAGTGGTCAATAACCGTTGGTCCATGAGTCAACCCCCAGCGGTGGGCTACCGCGCTGTCTATTTATTGCAACTGGGTCCAGCGCAATACCTCTGGGGCTGGCTTTACAGCATGGCGCAAGATGGCGGACCTGTACCCTATTTCCTGTGCTATTACCGCAACAAACCTCTAGATGATGCAGCACGGCAGATCCTCTTGGCCTATCTCGAAAAAGGCCCTCCGACGTGGGTGGATACACCCCCCGCTGACCCTCTTCCCGCCGTGGACTTGCCAGAGCTAAGTAAATATACGCCAGTGCGTCCCGGATTACGGCTGACCCTTCCTGGTCAAGCCGCGCCTTCCCTTGATTTATTCACAGCCAACCAACAACCGTCGGACTTCCTGCCCGTGCCGACCTTAGCCCCGCTGCCGTCGCGATGGCCTTGGGGTTTGGGAGCCGTCGGGATTCTCCTCGGGGTGGCAATGGTCGGCTATAACCAGTGGGAGTCCACCCAACCCTCAGAACGCGACCGCACCCTCATCCAGACGGCGCGGGTCCTTGCCCGGGCCGGGGACTATGAGCAGTGCCGCTCCCAAGCCGCCGCTGTCGCGCCGGATTCTGCCCTCCGCGCTGAAGCTAGCGTGCTCCAAGGCGAATGCACGGTGAACCAACCCCCACTCACCCTCCAGGGACATCGTGATACCGTGTGGGCGGTCGCCATTCATGAAAAAAAACTAGTCAGTGGCAGTGCCGACCAGTTAATTAAATTCTGGGACCTGGGTACGGGTACCCCCCGCTCGCCCCTGTTGGCCCATGGCGATATTGTCCGGGCACTGGTCCTCAGTCTTGACGGACAAACTTTAGTAAGTGGCAGTGGCGACCAGACGATTGGCGTTTGGGAGGTCTCCACAGGCCGCTTGGTGCGGACTTTGACGGGACATACCCAGCCTGTCTGGTCCCTAGCCCTTGGTGCTGAGGGAACGCTGGTTAGTGGGAGCGGGGACCGGACGATTAAAGTCTGGAAAGTGAGTACGGGTCGGTTACTGAAAACCCTAACTGGACATACTGATCGAGTTTACGCCGTCGCCCTCAGTCCTGACGGTCAGACCCTTGCGAGTGGGAGTGAGGACCGCACGATTAAAATTTGGGACCTCGCCACCGGACAACACCGGACACTCACTGGGCACCGGGAGGCTGTCCGTGCCCTAGCCTTCACCCCCGATGGACACTTAATCAGTGGGAGTTGGGATAAAACCCTGCGCGTCTGGGACCTTGCCACTGGCGTAACCCGCCACACCCTAATTGGACACCAGGACCGGGTTTTGAGTCTGGCGGTCCAACCCGACGGCACGACCCTAGCCAGTGGTGGCCGTGACAATTTAATTAAGTTGTGGGACATCTCGACGGGTAGCCTGCTCAAGACTTTGACCGGACATCAAGACTGGGTGGTTGCGGTAGCTTTCAGTCCTGATGGCAAGGTACTCAGCAGTGGCAGTAAGGACCGCACCCTCCGGGTCTGGCCTGCCACTAGCTGGGGGCCAACACCTTGACGGCAATCGAACCATTCACTACACACTGACAGGCCAGCCGCGCCTTGGGGTTGCCCTCCGCCAGGATCGAGAGCAGGACTTCTTCATCAGGGGTGATGGGAGTGAGGTTTTCCAGGCCAGCCGTAATCTCAACTAGGCAAGTAGCACAGGAAGCCGCCCGACAGCCAAAGAAAACCGGGCTGTCGTACTCATCACAAATTTCCATGAACCGGCGGCCCGACTCGACAGTTATCGTCTTGCTCGTATCTTCAAAATACAGATTCACCGTCACCGCGTTATCCTCACGTTTCATGAAAAAAGAGGGGAGACAAATCCCCCCTCCCAGTGTACCCAGGGTCCCTAGGACGCGAAGGTTAGAGCCTTCTGGTGACGTTCGTAGTTGACCCCAATCTCATCGGCATCCAGTTTCAGCCCGAGCGCGTCAATCAGCCGCTCTATCTGTTGGGCCGCATAACGCCAACGCTTTTTGTTGATAGGACCGAGCTCCATCCCGACTTGCTTCTCATGCCAAGCACGGGTCAAGGTGCTAATCTCCACCGGGTGATCCTTGAAGGCGGGGTGGTTGAGGGCAACCCGTAGGGCATTGAGACCAATTTTATAGGGCGTGCAGTAAACGCCTTGGGTCTCACCGAGGTGAATCATCTCGCCGTAGGTCACGTAGTAGGCCCGGATGTAGTTTTGGAGCATCTCAGTGATCATCAGACGGATGAACTTTTTGGCCCAAGGGTCCGCCGCCCTGAATAACTCCATCCCCATATCGAGAGAAGTGGTGTAGTGACGGGCCTCATCGGTCAGGTGAGCATTGGTCAGTTCAACGGCTAGGGGATCATAGTTAAACTTCTCGGGGGATTCAAAGAAGAAAGCCTCAGTCTGCTTAAGCTGCACGTTGGCGATGTAGCGGTACAACAGCCACAGCGCACCCAACCCGGCCCCCTGGACGACCTCATTAGGCATATTCTGAACCGCGCTACCGACCATGTAATGCATGAACTTGTACTCAGAACCGAGGAGGTCCTTGGTCTCGGGGGCAGCACCTACTTCGCCATCAAAGAAACCAATCTCGTCAAACTTCTCGTTGGGCAACTGAGCTTCACGGCAGACCATCTTGTGGATCGTGCGGAAGGACCAAATGTGGTCATATTCTTCATTAGTTTCTTGCTGTAAAACCATGTAGTCATCAGAGTATTGGTCGAATACACGTTCAGCGACATACATGTTAGAAGCAATCGTCTGCATTTCAGAACGGGCAATATACTTATAGGCGTGGGTCCAAGTCAGGGCTGAGAGGATCGAACGGTGCTCAGGTCCCAACTTAGACAGGTAATCACACATCATGATCGGTAGGGGAATCATCTCCGGGTGAGAATAGAGCTTCCCAGTTTGAATACCTTGCTTGCTCAGACCAATTGCAACGAACTTGAGTTCGCAGGGTTGGCTGTGGGCACGCTCGAAAAGCGCATTTTGGACCTTGGTAAATTTGGGGTCCATTTTGACAACAGACATAAATGCTCTCCATCGGGCTAGGTCACCTTTAGCATGTTATTCTAGAGAACAAAAAATAACTGCATTTCCTACAGAAGTTTCATAATTGTCGGGGCTGGAGAAGTAGCAGGTGATAATAGAAGAGTCAGGGGATTGGGGTCAGGATGAGCCGTTATTACCGCGCTACGGGCATCAACCTCAAGCGTCAGCCTCTAGGCGAAGCGGATCTTTTATTAACTATTTTTACGCGCGAACAGGGCCTCCTCAAGGCGGTGGCGAAGGGAGCACGCAAGGCCCGCGCCAAAATGGGGGGCCGACTCGACCTTTTTGTAGTCAATGACCTACAACTCTATTCAGGCCGCAGCCTAGACCAAGTAGTCCAAGCTGAGACTCTACACAGTTTCAATCGGCTCAGTCGAGACTTGGGTCGTCTGGGGAGTGCTCAATACTGGGCGGAAGCGGTACTGGCGGAGGCGGTGCCCGGTCAGGGACACCCAGAATTATTTGACCTATTCCTAGAACATCTTGGTCGTCTGGAGTCCTGTGCGACTCCAGAGATCATGGCCCAGCTAGTCCATGGGCTTTACCAATTTCTCCAAGTGAGCGGAGTTGCCCCGGTCGTAGATTACTGTACCTCGACGGGCCGGGTCCTCAGTCAGGAAGCAGCGGGGTTTAGTCTGCCCCTCGGCGGGTTAGTGGCTACCGAATGCCTTAGTGACCTCACCCAAACCCAACCTGTCACCCAGGAACAGGTCAACGCCCTCCAGTGGCTCCCCCAACCCGTCCTGCCCCCAGAACTGCTAGTCCACCCGATTTGGTCTGATGTGGAGCGGCTGTTACGCCGCTACTTGGAATTTTATTTGCAACGCTCAGTCCGCTCTGCCGACCTCTTGGCGGTCTGTCTGGCCTAGAGATTGGGCAGGATATAGACCAGAAGGACCATCTCCAAGAACCCAGCGAAAAAACCCACGACGGCTCCCACATAGGGTAGAGCTTGTAGTTCGGAGCGGGCGACGGATTGGATGGCATCCTCTAGTTCCGCCGGGGAGGTCTGGTTAATCTTGGTGATTACAGCTTCCTCCAGACCCAGGGAGGGGAGGAGTTTTGTCACTAATTGCTCTAGTTCCTCACTGAGGTATTGGTCTAAAATCCGTGCGCCTTCTTCTGCCACCGGGTCAATCCATTCCAGGATGGTCTCGCTGGTAACAGCCCGGTTTAAAAGGGCCTCTGCCTGCTCCGTCCAGTTGATACTTTCACTGATCCGTTGGGAGAAGTCCGGGATGGTGGCGGTGAGGGCCTGCTCCAGGGCACCGACGAGCTGGGTCTTGGTGGCATCTAGAGTAGCAGGGGGAAGTTTTTGGAAGCTCGCGCTCACCAATATGTCCGTCAGTCGGTCCCGCAACCGGATGTTGCTCAATACATCTTTGAATAAAGCGCGGGCCTGTTCCGGTTGGTCGCGGCAGAAATCCTTGAGGCGACCGAGGGGACCCTTCACCCCAATCACATTCGCCAATAACCAATAGCCGCCCTGGGAGCGGTCGCGGGCCTGACGGTCGAGTTCATCAATTGTGGTGGCGGAGAGGCCATTCACGAGGGCTTGACGCAACAGTTCGGGGGTGAGAACGCTCTCATTAATCCACCCAGCAATCGTCTCGCCCTGGGCGCGGCTGAGGGTGAAGGGCAACACCATCCGGTCAAATACTTGGCCTAGGGCTTGGTCAGTGAAGGAGGAGCGGCCTAGTTCTGCTGTCCACTGGGGCAAGGAGTCCTCTAAGATGCGCTGTAACAAGCCCCCCAAGCCCTGGGCCAGCCGTTCCCGTTGCCGGGGGTCATTCAGTTGGCCCAAGCCGTAGAGTAGAACCCAACGGATACCTTGCGCCAACTGTTCGCGGCCCAAGAGCCGACGGGCGATGCGGTGGACTTCTTCTGGGGTCAGAAGTTTATCAGTCAGCGTCGTGGCGACTTTGCGGGCAAACCGTTCCTGGCCCCTGGGGAATAGTCCTGGGGTCAACGGGATTTGACGACCCAGAAAAAACAGGGGCCGATAGGGACGAAACAACATTTTGATGGCAATGGTATCGGCAGTAAAGCCAATCACCGAACCGACCACCGGGGGCAAAATGTAATGCCAAAAGGTAACTTCCATGATTTCGGGGCCGGGGTGTATTTAAATTATGGCTCTAGCTTTTGGGCAGCGGCAAACACCCCTAAATTGGATACCTCGCTTTTACATTTAGATACCAGTTCGTCCAATCAAGTAATAGGAAAAGACTGTTTTCTATATGGGCCTCTAAGCCACCCTGAGTATGTAATTCCTGGAGGGCTTGGGCCAACCGGGGCTGGTCCACGATTTCCGCTAGGGGCGGGCAGTCACGGACTTGCTGACAGAGCTCTCGGGCACATTCACTCAACAGACCCGAGCGGCGGAGGGGGTCGAAGTAATTGACCTTGGGCCGCCAGCGCACTTCCTCGGGTAAATAGCCCGCTGTCGCCTGTCGCAGAAAAATCTTGCGGTGCTGGGGGTCAATCTGGATTTGGGGCGGGATGGCAAGGATAAAGCGAATCAGCCGTTCATCGGCGAAGGGCGAGAGGGGTTCTAGTCCGTGTGCAGCATACAAAATATCCTGCTGGGGCGGTTGATTTAGCCCCCAGGTTAGGCCAGTCTGGAAATCCTGGGACCGAGAATTCTCTAGAGACTGACGATAGCTAGCTTGGACGAGGGGCTGGGCCACATAGCTGGGGTAAAACCAGGGGGGCAACGGGTCAGGCTGTGACCGCTTGAAGAGAATCCACCGCCACTGCCAAGACTGGGGCAACCGGGGCATGACCCATTCTCGCCAGAGCCAAGCCGGGGCCTGTTGGCGCCCGAGCATCAACCTGAGAGCCAGCCCCCCCGCCCCCGCCCGAAATAACGCTGGGAAGTTCTCCCGAAAAATCTCGTCGCCCCACTCGCCGTCCAATAGGGTCCCCAACCCGAGAGCCCGGGCTTGGGCCATGGCTCGTAAATGCAGGGGCGTGGTACAGACTGGAATCGGATCGTCAGGAACGGGTAAGGTCGCCCAGGGGACTGCAAACCCGTGGGTGTCGTCGCTGGGGATAGGATGCCAACGGGTCTGCGGGTAATGGTCTAAAAAAGTCTGGATCGGCCCGCGCTCATCAAATTCAGGGTAGATCTCAGTGACGAAGGAGAGCGCGTCCACAGTCGGTAGATGCTTTAGGGTTGCCGCAGTAATCGTGGTGGAATCCAGGCCCCCACTGAGGGTGACCCCAGCAGGCCGGGGATGACGGAGGCGGTCACTAACTGCTCGTCCCAGCACCTCCCAAAAAGCTTCGTAATACTCACCTGGAGTCTGGTAGCGCACATCCAGCGGGGTGAGGGACCGGAACTGACGGGTTAACTGACCGCGTTGCAGGACCAGAGTCTCCCCCAATCTGAGACGACGGATCGCTTTAAAAGGGGTACAACCCGGTGTTTGCTGCCACCACTCCCCGAAGGTATGGGCCAAATAGTCTTCGTCCAGTGCCCCGCTGACCTGGGGGTGATGCAACAGGGAGACCACCCGCGAACTCACTAAAAGCGTCTGACCATCCCAGAAGTAGGCTAAGGGTTTACGCCGCATCAGGTCTCCACTCACTAGTAAGCGGTCAGCCCCTGGGTCCCACA
Source organism: Candidatus Cyanaurora vandensis (assembly GCF_013285555.1). Lineage (GTDB taxonomy): Bacteria > Cyanobacteriota > Cyanobacteriia > Gloeobacterales > Anthocerotibacteraceae > Cyanaurora > Cyanaurora vandensis. Next base: position 35,076 of record NZ_JAAXLT010000092.1, read on the forward strand.
GGACAAAAGCATAGTCCCCCACTAAACTCGCCAGCCCCCCTGACCGATACGCGGTGATTAACCGTTGACCATCGGTGGTTTGACAGCCCGGTTCGCGCTGGTCCAGGCGGCCCGTCCAGACCAGCACACAGCCTTGGTCGTGGAGAACCGGGGGTTCCTGTTGAGCTTGCCCGGTGTTGTAACGCTGGGTGCGCCCGAGACTCAGCCCACAGGGGTCATGCCAATCCCCCTGGTCATCCCCGCCTAAGACCGCGAGATCCTGGAGCATCACGGACCAAGGGGTAGGCTGGCGGCTCTGCCAGACGGCTAAGATCCCGCTCATGTCCTTGGTACCGATTGCAAATTCTTACGCCTAGGGTCGTTCCAGGGTGTATTTTGGCAAGAGAGTGTCACAGTCACTTAGGGGTATCTCATGCTTGATGTCATTGACCAAGTGATCAAAGAATACGATACCAAGGGTCAGTACTTGGATGGCGCGGCCCTAGAGCGGTTACGGTCCTACTACACCTCGGGGGAGCTGCGGGTCAAGGCGGCTCAGTCTATCACCGCTAACGCCGAGAATATCATCCGCGCCGCTGTCGCTCGGACCCTCCTCTATACGCCCGTGACCCGTCCGGGGGGCAATATGTACTATGCCCGCCGCTATGCCGCCTGTATCCGGGATATGGATTACTTCCTGCGCTACGCGACCTTTGCGATGTTGGCGGACAACACCTCACTCCTGGATGAGTACGTGCTGAAGGGTTTGGTGGAGACTTACCGGGCCCTGGGCGTACCCCTGGATGCCACGGTGCGCTCAATCAATGCGCTCAAAGACGTAGTCACGGGGCAGGTGGGCTCCCCCGCCGGTCAGGAGATGGCGAAACAGTTCGACCACCTAGCGCGTGGCCTGAGCTAGGAATTGGTACACTCTTGATCAATGCTGTTGCCCGCCCATGCCCCATTCCCGTCTATGGTCCCTACTGGTCGTACTTACCCTGGCGGTGGCTGAGGTCCGAGCCGACGAATTGACCCAGGTTACGGGGCTAGCGGTTCGGGCTGAGCGAGGCCGATTGATCCTAGAGGTAGACCACCTCGGGTCGGTGATTGCACCCATTCGGTTTGAACAGGTACCGGGAACTAAGCGGTGGCGGACACTCCTGGCTCAAGCCAGTCTTGATGCGCCGATGAATACCAGTCGCGGGGAACTACTCGCCCGGTTATTTTCAGTAGCAAACGGTGTCACCCTCGAAATCCAGAACGCAACACCGCCCGTAGCTCTGGGTTCAGAGGGTGGAGTTTTACGGTTTGACCTAGGACAAGTCCCTAAGCTAGCTGTCGCGCCAAGGGTTTCACCGCGCCTTGCCCCGTCGCCTAAACCCGCTGCCGCTCCGGCTCTCGTGGCCCGTCGGTTGGACTTAGACCCAGTTTCCTTTGATAGTTCGCTATTGGTCAGTGATACTCCACCGCCCTTAGATACCACCCAACTCACCCCGCCCACCGTAGTCGCCGCCCCGCCGACTTTCATACCCTCGGCCCTAGAGCGAGTGGCGGGGCGGACCCAGGGGCTAGAGAGCGGGGCTGTCCTCAATCCCGGCGAGTTCGTGGACAGTCAGACCCTGCGGGTTTACAACACGAATAGTACCAATGACGATACCTTCCAGAGCATTACCCAGTCCTATACCTATGGCCTCACCGACGGGGTAGAAGTCGCCTTGGCCCTCCAAGGCCAAGACAACAACAGCCCCGGCACGCTTGGCCCTTTCTTGGTGGACCGTTTCGCGCCGGTTGCTGGGAGTACTTCTAATACTTTTCAGGAGTTCACGGTCCAGGGGAAGTTCCGGTTAGTGGATACCCCGGATTTCAAGAGTGCTTTAATCCTCTCAGCGACAGCGGGAACGAGGGTTTTCCGGTTTAGTGCAGTGGATGGCAGTCGTCCGTCTTTTGAACAGGATTATGGCCTCTCGCCAATCCCCGTAATCGAGTTGCCCGTGACTTGGGCGGGGACGGATGTGAGTTTGACCTTTAACCCTAAATTGGCCTTTTTCCCGGCGGATAACGCAAGTTTTGTCGCGGTCAATCCCTTGCTGGGCGGGAGTTTTGGTACTTTGGGAGCGGTGGGAGCCGGGGCGACGGTGCGCCTGTCGGAACGCCTCCAGTTGCGGGGCGATTTCACCTCCATCCTCTTTGGGAACAACACCCTGGATGCCCAGGGGGTCCCCGCCGCCACACCGGTCTTCAATGCGGGCTTTCGCTATCTGATCAACCCGCGCTTGGGACTGGACCTCTATGCCACCAACAGCTACGCCACCACCGGGACTGGGGCCTTGGTGGGCCGTCAGGGGGATACGGGGTTGGCGGTGGCCTTGACGTTTATGCCCAGTCGCTTTTTTATCCTGGACCTCCCGGAGAATAGCAAACTAGACCCCGCCTTTGACCTGACCGTGGATGCGGCACGGCGTAAGGCTTTTCTCAAGGGCGGGATTGGCTTTTTGGACGGGGGAACGATTCCTGAGGGGACCAGTTTTGTCCAACTTAAGGGCACCAGTAATGGCTTTTTAGCTAGTCTCCGCACCGGGGTACTGGATGACTTTGAGACGGGTTTTTATGTGAATTTTACGGGTAGTACGGTGGATGAATCCGAGGCGGGGACCAGTACCAAAATCCGCTTTATGAACCAAGCGGCAGGGGACCCCTTTACCTTGAGCGGGGTTTTCACCCTGGGGCGCACCAGTAACCGCTTCTTAAATTTTGTGCGTGAGGACCGCAACGCTTCCAATAACCATGAGGACCCCTTTAACGCTGGGGTCGGGGACCGGGGACCCCTGCCGCCCAACCTATTTGGTTTAGTCACGGAGCGGTTGGGGGAGTTTTTAATCCTCACCCTCTCGGCTCCTCTGCAACAGGCCGGGGATACCTTTACTTGGTGGCTCAATCCCAAGGTTTCCTACGTGCAACAGGCCAGTCGTTCCAATGCCTCGGCGGTGGCTTTGAGTGGCGTCTCCTTGGGTGGGGCGGTGCGCTTGAGTCCAGCCCTCGAAGTTTTGGGGGAGGTCACGCCTGTTGCTGGGGAAAACGTCCTCATCGGCAGCCAGCGGGGAAACACTTTGCCCTGGAACTTGGCGGCCCGGTTGACCCTGGATTCGCCCTTGGTCCCCCGCGCCGCCAGTCTTGACCTCTACTTGACCAATAGTCTCGGGCTCTCGCCCTATCAGAGTATGCGGGTCATTGCTGATAACGGTCTCGCTATCGGTCTGGGGCTTAATGTGCCCTTCACGTCGCCCTTTTGATGTTGACGCGCTCATCGGTCCTGGCGGAGGCTCCTCATATCTTCTTGCTCAGCAATGGGAACGGTGAGGACTGGGTGGGGGTACAGGTCGCCTTGGCCCTCAAAAAACAATTCCCGGTCCATCTGTCAGCCCTGCCCTTGGTGGGCGAGGGCGAACTCTACCAGCGTGAACAAATCCCGGTGGTGGGGGGGCGGTGGCTGCCCTCGGGAGGATTTACTTTTAAACACTTTCCGGCCCTCTGGCAAGACCTCCAGGGGGGGTTGGTCACCCATGGTTGGCACATGACCCAACGGGCCTTGAACTTGAAGCAGCAGGTAAGTCTAACCCTTGCCGTAGGCGATATTTTACCTTTGGCCCTGGCTTGGGGTTTGAAGCGGCCCTATATCTTTTTGGGCTGTACCAAGTCGGACTACTACTCGCCCGGTCGCAGTTGCTACTTTTGGCCGGAGCAGCGGTTGATGCGGACCCGTCGTTGTCTCCATAGTTTCGCCCGTGACCCCCAGACCGCCCATCGGCTCCAGCAGTCCGGGGTCCCCGCCAGTTACCTCGGCAATCCGATGATGGATGGTCTACCGGAGGTGGGTCCCCTAGTCCCGACAGGGGTAGGGTTACTACCGGGTTCCCGGCCCCAGGAGGCCCAAGCCAATTTCCTCTGTCTACTCACCTGTGCCCGAGCGATGACCGGGACCGAATTCATGGCAGCCCTTGCACCGGGCTTACCCCTGGCCTCTTTTGTAGAACCCGCGCTGAGTCAGGGCTGGCAGTGGCAGGAACCCTACTTGGTCCAGGGCCAGACCAAGGTGTGGTTGCGGACGGGGGCTTTTGGGCAGGTCCTCCAGGAGAGTCGGTTGTTTTTTGCCATGGCGGGGACGGCGACGGAGCAGGCCGTCGGACTCGGTCGGCCTGTAGTGACAATTCCCGGCGCGGGTCCTCAGTTCACCGCCCGTTTCGCCCAGCTTCAAGAACAGTTACTCGGTGAGTCGGTCTTACTATGCCAAACTCCCCAACAGGCCGCCCAGGTCGCCCAGCAAGTCCTCGCTGACCCCCAACGATTAGCGCGGATTCAGGCCAATGGTCTGACGCGCATGGGTCAACCGGGAGCGGCTCAAGATATTGCCCGATTTATCCAGCAGGCTTTGGTGCCTTAAGGTTCCCCTCGTATAGACGAGTGCCCAGATTCGATACGCCAAGCATTCAAAAAAAGCACCATTCCTCTGTTGGGGAACGGTGAGAGAATTTTCACTTGAGTAAAGAAATCGCTACTGCTTAGCCACCTTGAAACTCACGGATTTGACTTGACCGCTCTCGATAGACCTCTTGCATGAATCAGTATAGAAGTGGCAAGGCCAGTTCAAAATTATAAATCCCTGCCAGCAGGCTCAGCCTTAGTCCAAAACGACGACGATTCCGGTAAGGGCTAGCCAGGATACAGAATACTTTTAGTACTCGATTTACATGCTCCACGACTATCCTTTGTTGTGCTAAGCAGGTGGGAGGCTTAAACCGTCCATAGCTATATAGATTTTCCATCTAGGACTGGGTTTCAGAGCTTGGACTTGATAAATAAATTACTTACCTGCTTACCACCATTGACCCATGCCACGGTATTTATTCAAGAGGTCTAGTGACCTCCCTGGTTCTGCCGACATAGACCGTCAACTCAATACCCTCAAGTCAGCTTTGGACAAAGAGTTAATTACCGCGACTGAATTCACTACCTTGGGTCAGCGTTTACTCACCCAGGAAGCCCCGAAGACCTGTCTCCTCCAGTCCACCTCATCGCTCATCACCCTACCCGAGGGCATTTCACCGTCCCAAGGCAAGTTCACTATTGAGTATCAGTTAAACCCGATGACAATCCGTTACATGACCTTTAGAATTCATGCCAAAGGTAGTGAAAATTACGAAGCCCAACTCCTCAAAAAAGACCCTCTCAGCCGGACTTTCTAAGAGCCCCTAAATCCCCCTTAAAAAGGGGGACTTTAAGAGCTTGTTGTGCCAGCGCAACTCAGATAGACGCTACGCCCCCTTTTTATCGGACGATCCATGGCATTAAATGCACAATCATTCATATTGATCGTGCGATCCGTGGTGTCAAATGCCGGATCAATGGGATTTAAATGAGTTTTTACAAGGCACCAGCGGCGGTGCAATCAAAAATATTCCCCGTCAGGTGAGCCGTGTAATTGAGGCTCTGGAGAACACCGCGTCCGGTGATACCGTCGGGATAATCAATGACAGAGACCGCACCATTCCCCTGCTTAAACCGCCAAAAAGCCTCGGGTCCTAAGCCCAACACTTGACAGAGCAGAGCTTTATTGATCGCATCGTGGGCCGCTACTAAGGTAAGTCCGTTTACTTGCTGGAGGATCGCCGCCCAAGCTTGCGCCGAACGTGCCCAAATCTCTTGCAGACTCTCGCCAGCGGGCATCTGGACGGTCTCGGGTTGCTGGTTCCACACGGCAAGGAGACCGGGGTACTCGGCTTCCACCTCTGGGTGATATTTCCCTTCCCAAGTACCGTGGGCAATCTCCTGGAGGTCGTCCAGGATGGTCAAGGCCAAGTGGGGTTGGTGGGCGAGCAGGGCTTGGGCAGTCGTGTAGGCGCGTTGGAGGGGACTGACAAAAACCTGGGTAAAGGCGAGGTCCTTGAGGAGAGCCACCGTCTTCTGCGCTTGGTCTACGCCTGTGGCGTTGAGTGGGATATCCAGTTGACCCTGGAAACGGCCCGTCCGATTCCAGTCCGTCTCCCCATGGCGAATCAAAAGTAGACGAGTTACCCCTGGTTTGGGGGTGAAATTGGGGGTTTCGGTGAGGTGGGCGGTCTGGTTGAGGGATTCCAGTTGGACTTGGCCCTGGTCATCAAAGTTGAGGACACTGATCCCGCCGTTGTTCTGACCCAAAGCCCGGTAGCCCATGGGACCTAAACCAAGGGCCGTACTGATTAAAGCTTGGTTAATGGCGTTATGCGCCACCACCAAAACACAGTGACCAGGACTCGCCAGGATGACCTCCCAAGCAGCGCGGGCCTCCGCCCACAATTCCACCACTGGATAACGACCAGCAATCTCAAACTCCGCTGGGTTAAGGCGATAAATCTGATGTTCTTGGGGAAAGCGTTGAGCCACTTCCTGAGCCGTCATCCCTTCCCAACGCGGGAGGTCAATCTCTTGGAGCGTCGCAAGCAAGGTAGGCGGGATGGGCGTAATCAGTGTGCAGGTATGCCGCGCCCGGTTCAGTGGACTGCTGAAAACTTGGTCAAACTGCACTGCCCCGAGGACTGTGCCACAACGACGGGCCTGCTCTATCCCTAATTCCGTCAAAACCGACTCGTCCGCGCGGCCTTGAATCCAACCTTTCACATTCCAACTACTCTGTCCATGACGGACCAAAACCACCCGTTTTGCCAGTGTCCTACTCCCTTGCCCCTGCGTATGATACCGCAAGAGGACCCAGCAGAAGAGCGGGGACAGGGGCTAGTAAATAGTAGGGAGTCAAGATAGACCGTGGTTAGTAAGGAGTGGTCAGTGACAGCTAAAGTTCTTATTCTTGCTCCTCCTACCCTGCTTGCGGGGGAGGGGGCTGGGGGGTGGCTTTTGCGCTACGCTAATGGATGTCGCCTAGGAACCGCGCTGTGTCGCCCCTCCTGCCTTTCCACTAGCAGCCCTGACTTTTGATAACCAATAACCCTAGGGAGGTGGACCATGGCTGACCCGTTGATGATTGCCAAGCTGACCAATATCAAGCAGACCTACGAAGAACTGACCCAAAAATTGACCGACCCCAGCGTCCTCGAAGACCCCAAAGAGTCCTATCGCGTCGCCAAAGCACGGGCGGACCTAGAGACCCTGGTGGATAAGTATGACCTCTGGGCGCAGTACCAAGAAGAACTCAAGGGTGCCCAATCGGTGCTGCGCGATGAGAACGACACCGACCTGCGCGAACTTGCCGAAATGGAGATTACCGACCTCGGAGCTAAGATTCGTCAGCTAGAACAGGACCTTACCCTCCTCTTGTTGCCCCAGGACCCCAACGACGAAAAGAACATCATGCTTGAAGTCCGAGCCGGGACGGGCGGCGATGAGGCGGCGATTTTTGTGGGCGACCTGCTCAGGATGTACACCCGTTATGCTGACCGCTTGGGCTGGCAAGTCAAACTCGTCAGTGAGTCCTTAGCGGAAATGGGCGGCTTCAAAGAAGTCATCGTGGAGATCAAAGGAGCACGGGTCTACTCGCGCCTGAAGTTTGAGTCCGGGGTCCACCGCGTCCAACGGGTGCCCGTCACCGAGACCCAGGGCCGGGTCCACACCTCCACCGCCACGGTTGCAATCATGCCAGAAGTGGAAGCCGTGGACGTGACGATTAACCCCAACGACATCGAGATCACCACGGCGCGTTCCGGTGGGGCCGGGGGCCAGAACGTCAACAAAGTAGAAACCGCCGTCCACTTAGTCCACAAACCGACCGGCTTACACATCCACTGCACCGAAGAACGTTCCCAGTTGCAGAACAAAGAACGGGCGATGCAGATCCTACGGGCGAAACTCTACGAGATGAAACTCCGGGCCCAACAGGAAGAGGTATCTTCCCTGCGTCGCTCACAAGTCGGCTCCGGGGACCGCTCCGAGAAGATCCGCACCTACAACTACAAGGACAACCGACTGACGGAACACCGTCTAGGTCAGAACTTCTCCCTCACTCCGGTTATGGAAGGCGATATTGAGGAATTGATCCAGTCCTGTATCGCTGCCGACCAGAAGCTCCAACTTGATGCCCTGGCCCAGTCCCGTAACTAGACTCGGGGTAACCACTCTAGTAAGTAGCGGTTCACTAACTCTGGGCGTTCATCGTGGGGGCAATGACCGGCTGGGATTGTAAAGAGTTGCGCCTGGGGATAGGCCGTGCGGAACTGCTCACCGCGACTGAGAGCCAGCAGGGGGTCCCATTCACCCCAGAGCAATAAAAGGGGCCGCCGCAGTTGGGCCAAAAGCGCATCGGCATAACGGCTCGGGTCTGCCTGGAAGGCCGAGCGAAAGACCTGAAAAGCCCCCGGTTCACAGGAAGGGCGATGGATATCCTCAACTAGTTGTTCGGTCACCGCACTGGGATCATGGTAGACCTTGAGTAGGGTCCGCCGGATAAATGAAGGTTGGCGCATCAGGTGGAACAGTAGCCGACTCACCACGGGATGACGGCACATATTTTTCCCAATCTGAGCAAAGAACTGTTTCCAGGAGTCCGGGCAGTAGTCCTCAGCAAAAAAACCCGCACTGTTGACTAGCACCAAGCCCTCTACCCACTCCGGGTAATCCGCCGCCAGAATTAAAGCTGCATACCCACCCAGAGAATGGCCCACTACTACTGCTGGCCCACCAATTATTTGCTCACAAAATTCCCGGAGTTGGTCGCGCCATAATTCGCCGTTGTAGACCAAGTTAGGCTTAGCCGAGCGTCCAAAACCCAGGAGGTCTAGGGCAAAGACCGGGCGGTGAAGGGCGAGTTCGGTAATATTTTTTTGCCAGTGACTGCTGGACACGCCACAGCCATGGATAAGCAGGATAGGCGTACCTGAGTGCTCCAAGCCCGCTTGTAGATAGTGGATGTGATGACCCTGCCAAGTCCAGTTTTGGGCTGGTGTAACCGTGGGGCGAGGTAAGGTTAGAGCCATTGACCGTCTTGTAATTGAACTTAATCTGTCTTAAATCTAAGGACGGGCTCGGGTTAGTGCCTTGCTCTTGGGGAGGAACTAGCAGCAGTGGTTCTTCATCCAAGGGACTAGGGAACATCTAGGGGTTTAGGCCATCTTGGATAAGATGTGCTTTGGATTTATCCGTGTCCATCCGTCCGGCCTTGGCTTTATTGCTGGTCTGTCTGGGGAGTGCCCCCGCGACTGCTCAGATTTTTAACAATCTGCTTAGTCCTGTACTAGAGATCTGGGTGCGCTCTCAGGTCCAACAGGTCGAGGACCTGCGCGTGACTGTGCGCGGTCCCGACCGTGAGATTGCCAACGGACGGATTCAAGGCATCACTTTTAACGGACGCAACGTCCTCTACAAAGGCATCTCCGCGAGCCAAGTGAATCTAAGCGGTACCAATATTGCCCTTAACACTGCCGGAGCCTTGCGCGGCGAGGGCCTCAAGTTATTGCAGCCCGTGCGCACTGACCTCAGCTTACGCCTGACCCAACAGGACGTGAATGCCTATCTCGACTCTCCTGGTTTCCAAGAACAGATCCGGGACCTCTCCGTGCCATTACCCGCTACCCTCGGTGGCACGGGGCAATCCGTCCCTCTAGAGATCCGCCAACCCGATGCCCGTCTCGAACCGGGCCGTTTCGTGCTCATGGCCACCCTGCGCGTCAACCAGGGTGAACCGACGCGGACCCAACTGACCACGGGCATAGAACTGGTCTCCCCCAGACAATTGCGCTTGGTAAACCCCCGACTCCTGAGTTCCGGCGAACAGGTCTCTATCCCCGCCTTGGCTGGCCTCACCATCAATCTAGGCTCCGAAATGGAAGCCCGACGCATTGAGATCCAATCTGGCCTCCTTTTCCTTGAAGGGAGCTTCCGACTTGAGACCTAAGCGGATAAATTACGCCCTAACCGGCTAAAACGACTCGGCTACTAGCCTCTGCTGCCGCACTACCGGCGTGGACTATCTTCAGCCTGAAATGGGGCTGAGTACACTGTCCCGGCCCGAACGTTAAAATAAAAGCAGGACCCACTGGGGTAGTCATTAGGGAGCAGACGGGTGAATCAGGCGGAACCAGTGAATGGCTACAGTACCAAGCCCGGCTGGGAGCAATTGGGGGAGGTGCTCGCCCAACGTCGTCACCAACGACATCTCGTCTTATTGCAGGACTTCCCGGACCCGGATGCACTCTCAGCGGCCTGGGCTTGGCGATTGATCTGCCAGCCTTTTGAGATCACTGTGGATATTGTTTACGCCGGAGCTTTGAGCCATCAGGAGAACGTGGCCTTGGTCAAACTCACCAACCTCCCGCTCCAGCGTTGGCAAAAAGTCCAGGGCCAGTTGGGGAACTACCAAGGTGCTGTCCTACTCGATAGTCAGGGCACGACTTGTCAGGGCTTATCTACAATTCAACAGGCTAAAATTCCTCTCGTGGCGATTGTGGACCACCATCAACCCCAGGAAGATTTAACGGCAGAATTTGTAGATATCCGCCCGCAACAGGGAGCCACCGCCACGATGATTACCCAGTATCTCCTCAGTGGCGGGCTTGTCACCCTCAACAACCAGCACGCTGAACATATTAAAGTTGCCACTGCCTTGATGCACGGGATTCGTTCGGAGACTTTAAATTTACTCTCAGCTAATGAGGATGATTTTCTTGCCGCCGCCTACCTAAGTCGATTTTATGACAACAAACTACTACAAACCATCCTTCAAACTTCTCGTTCACGCCAGGTGATGGAAGTCATTGAACGAGCCTTGGCAAACCGTGAAGTGATCAATAGTTTCTCTGTCGCTGGCGTTGGTTATCTGGCCTACACCGACCGTGATGCGATTCCCCAAGCGGCGGATTTTCTGTTGACAGAGGAGAATGTCCATACCGCCTTAGTCTTTGGGATCATTAGCGGGGAGGACGAGCGTGAGGTGCTAACAGGTTCACTGCGGACCAATAAGTTGACCCTCGATCCCGATGAATTCCTCAAACAAACTCTAGGACAGGATGCTCAAGGAAGGTATTTCGGCGGGGGTAGGCAACGGGCTGGGGGATTTGAGATCCCAATTGGGTTCTTGACAGGTTCGATTGAGGACAGTGAATATAGCTTGCATAAGTGGCAAGTATACGAGTTGCAGATCAAGCAGAAACTCGCTCGATTCATCCAGCCCGACATGGATAATAAAAAGAACAAGAGTAACGCTGAAAAAAGCAGTCTATTTAGTTACTGACGCCCTGTTTCAGCTAGGCACCCTTCCTTAGCAAAGCCCGGTTAAACTGTTCTCCGAATAGAAGAGCGGCGGCACTGAGTTGTAGCCACAGGAGTAGGATAATCGCTGCCCCAATGCTGCCGTAGGTCTGGTTGTAATCGCTGAAGTTCTGGATATAGAACTTGAACACTGCTGAAACACCCAACCACAAGACACTGGCAAGGAGGGCACCGGGCCAGAGTGGAGTTGCCGGGTCACGCCGGGTCGGGCCGAAACGATAGAGCAGGGCACAGGCACCAATAATTAAAAGTAACGCTAAGGGCCATTGTAACCCCTCCCATAAAGTCAGTAATAAGGTGCTCTCTGGGAGACGATTACTCACCCAGGTCAGCACAGCACTCCCCAGGAATAACGTCAAACAGGCCGCCACTACCAGTAAAACCGTCCCGAACAACAGGGCAACTGCCACCAACCGGAGCAACCAAAAGGGCCGCCGTTCGTTGGGCGGGACTTCATGGGTGATATCTAAGGACTCCATCGCCGTCACCACCGCCCCGGAAGCAGCAAAGATACTACCCAGCAGACTCAGGGAGAATAGATTTCCTTCCTCGCTGTAAGCTACTTGACGCAGGGGGGCACGCAGGATTTCCATAACTTCTTGGGGCACAAAACGGCCCAGGTTAGTGATCAACCACTCGAAGGTCTCCCCAGCCGACCCACCAAACAGCCCAATCGCCGTCACGAGGACTAGCATTGTCGGCAGCAGTGCCAACATCAAGTTAAAAGCCATCTCCGCCGCTAAGTTGGGTAGACGGTCATCCACCGCCCGCCGGAACGCAATTACCAGAGACTCCATCAGGCACCCCGTACTTATCCTCTTATCTAAAGTGGTCTGAACCCTAAGCACGTCTATCCTGGGTTGAAAACTTATATTTGTTACAATAGATGAAGCGTGGGGATGAGCCTCCCAATCCGCCAATAATCTTACCCAATTCAATTCCTGCTGCTGGGTTGTACCCATTGGAGTCCTATGGCTACCTTTATTCCGGCCCCGACGCGGCCTATGCTCTGGCAACCGCAACAAGCTCTTTTTACCCCGGCGGCTCTCGCTGAGCCCGGGGGCCAACGTATCCTCAAACGGGTCCAGCAACTCCATATCCCCGTGGTCGAACTTCCTCGTAATCGGCTTACAGGCTTACAAGGTGACGACGACCAAGCTACCTACCGCCAAGCCAAGCGGACCCTGGCGGTGGTGACGGCTCCGCCCGGTGACTTCAAACTCAGTCCGATCCCGCCCTCGGCTGATTGGCAGTTTCACTTAGCCCAGGGTTGCCCTGCCCATTGTCAATACTGTTATCTCGCTGGAAGTTTGTCGGGACCGCCGGTGATCCGGGCTTACGCCAACTTGCCCCAGCTCCTAGAAAACCTCAAAAGTTACGAACGACCCGGACAAGGGACCAGTTTTGAGGTCAGTTGTTACACCGATCCCCTGGGGATTGAGCATCTGACGGGGAGTCTTGCCGAATGTATCCGTTACTTTGGGACGCGCCCGGATGGTCATTTACGTTGGGTCTCGAAGTTCGATGCAGTGGCAGATTTATTGGACCTCCCCCACAACGGGCGGACTCGCTGCCGTATGAGTGTCAATGCCCTGACCATCTCTCGTCAATATGAGGGCGGCACTGCGTCGGTCCCCGCTCGACTAAATGCTTTACGCCGTCTGGCTTTATCCCCGGCTCAGGGCGGTGGGGGGTATCCGGTAGGGCTGGTAATTGCCCCGATTATGCCCGGTCCTGACTGGCCTACTCACTACGGGGAGCTATTGGACCTTGTGGCCCAGAGCCTAGATTTTGATTGTGACCTGACTTTTGAACTGATTTCTCACCGTTTTACCCCCGGCTCTAAGGAGGTCCTCCAGAGTTGGTATCCCCAGACGACCCTAGACCTAGATGAGACGACCCGGACTACCAAGCGTAATAAGTTCGGTGGACTCAAGTACGTCTATCCAAAAGACGTGATGCGTGAATTGCGTTGCTATTTCGAGACTGAAATTGCCCGCCGTTTTCCCAAAGCTCAAGTCTTGTATTGGACTTAGGGGTGACGTAGCTGCCGCCTTGCCACCGCTAGGGTGAAAAAGTCGCGATGGATGACCGATGAAATACGATGAATTCCTAGCTCAGGTGCGGCGGCGGGCAGATTTGGACCATCAAGAGGCAGTCTACGCGGTTCAGGCGGTCCTGGAGACTTTGAGTGAACACATGGCGGGGCGTGAGCCGCACAATCTCGCCTCCCAACTGCCTTTGGAGATCTCCCAATATCTCCACCATGACCCGGGGGAGCGGGCTGAGGCGCGTGGGGAACGGTTTTCGCTCACTGAGTTTTATGGGCGGGTCCGTGACCGTGAACAAGTTGACCTTGAGAAGGCCCAACATCATGCTCAAATCGTCATTGAGGTTTTGACGGAGGCGGTGACAGAGGGCCTGATGCGCGGGGTCCGTGCCCAGTTCCCGGCTGAGTATGAGGCTCTTTTTAAAGCTCCTGTGCGTTAAAACGAGAGATCTCCCTAAATCCCCCTTTTCAAGAGGGGCTAAGGGGGGCCTCTTATGCCTTGGTCCCCCACCACGCCTGTGCCCAGTAGGGTATGGGGCGGAGGGGCCTGTTAGGAAGCTTTAATGAAGATCATCAAGTGTTGGTAGGGTAAAAAGTCTTTGGTTTCCTGCCAGACTAGTCCGGCGGCAGTTAGTTCTAGGCGGACTTGCTGTTGGGTCATTTTGTGGACGGGCTTGATGGGGACATTGGCGTCTTCAGCACGGTATTCGATGAGAACGACCCGTCCACCCGGTTTGAGGGATTTGACGATGGCGGACATCATCTCTTTGGGGTAGGAGAACTCGTGGTAGGTATCCACCATCAAAACTAGGTCCACGGGTTCGGGGAGTTTGGGGTCGGTGATGGTGCCGAGGACAGCTTGGACATTGGTAATCTTGCGGTCTTGGGCCAACCCAGTCAGGACGCGGACCATTTCGGGTTGGACATCCACGGCGAGGACCCGGCCTTGGGGGACTAGGGGGCTGAGTCGAAAACTGAAGTAGCCTGTACCTGCACCAATATCGGCAACGACAGCATCGGGTTTGAGGCCCAAGCTCTGGACAACACGGTCGGGTTGCTCGGTCACTTCACGGCTGGGCCGCTCCAGCCAAGCCGCACCGTCAAAGCCCATAACGTTGGCAATCTCGCGGCCCATGTAAAATTTACCAATTCCGTCGGGGTCGTGGAGCGTCCGCTCTTCGTAAGTGGTATTGGTGGTCTGCGCTAGGGGAGCTTGGGCACAGGAGTTTAAGCCCAGGGTCAACAGCAATAGATAGGGCAGCGTGTTCTTCATATTTTTATTTTATCCGGGCAAAAGATCGCACCAGAGACAAAATCAAGCGATGCACAACTGACACTTGGAGTTGGTACACTTTAATCAAGGGGAACCCGTGATCTCCTTGCCGGGCTGAAAAAGGGGTTCCCCCCTATTTTCGGGTCTTCCCTGGTATAGCGTTCCCCTATTTTTCCCGAATTCCCTAACTAGACTCGGCATTGGGGAAGCAGTGTAAATGTAGGGGTGTCAATACTTTGAAGACTTCAGCCCGTGCATAGCCCTGAGGTCCACCCCAACTCCGCGCTTGAGTATCAAAAAAATCTTTGTACTCAGCCCACTGTGACCCGAACTGACTGTGGTGACATTGGATCGCTTGGAGCTTCTGTTCCCAAACTGTGCTCACGTCCACCGTGGTATTGGGCCGCGCACTGAAGAAGAAACCGATGGCGCAGACGCGGTGCGGCGGTAGGCTAGAGGGCGCGATCCGGGGCGTACTAGCGAACATAACCGCTTGGGCTGCCATCAGGCCCGTTACGGGATGGTCGTTGTGGGCTTCGTAGGGCAACCAAGGGTCCACGGTCAACACTAGGTCTGGTTGGTACTGACGGATGTAGTTGATTAATGTATCGCGGAGGGTCAGGCTAGGACTGAGATAGCCGTCTTGATAATCTAACCAAACTAATTCAGCGGGGACACCAAGGACATCGAGTGCTTTTTGCTGTTCCCCACGGCGTAATAATTTCAATTGATTGGGGTCTTGGTCCGGGTCATCACTGCCAGCGGTCCCATCGGTCACAGTCAAATAGATGACCTCAGCCCCCCGCTCCACCAACCGTGCCAAGGTCCCGCCGGCTCCAATGTCCGCATCATCTGGGTGGGGTTGGATACAGAGGACACGGCGCGACTCCAGTAGGTCAGGGATCATCAACACGGGCGGTACCGAAAACTGCACTCATTATTAGGACGAATACTACACGGGACTATTGAGTACGCCCCACAGTTCGCGTAGGCCCTTAGTGATGCGGCGCGAGACGGTCATGGGCGAGAGACCCAGGCGACGGGCGGTCTCGGTTTGGGTCAAGTCCTGGAAAAAGACAAACTCGATAATCTGCCGGGTGGAATCCTCAAGGTGGGTGAGGGCCTGTTGTAGCCGTAAACGGTCTTCTTCAGCGAGACAAAAACTCTGGTAAGAATAGTCGGGGAGGAGGTCGCCTAGACAGAAAGTCGCGTCTTCCTGAAGATTCACCGGGGCATCTAGACTGAGGGGGAGGCGGTTGGAACGCGCCAGCTTCACCTGTCGCCACTCTTCAAAAGAGATCTCCAGTAGGTCCGCTAGTTCTTTTTCACCGGGAGTCCGGCCCAATGCCTGGGTCGCTTCTTGACCGGCGCGACGACCGCGACGGGCTAATTCCTGGAGCCGACGGGGGATACGGACGGCTGAACTGCGGTCGCGTAAATAATGCTGCATCTCGCCCCGGATGTAGGGGACTGCGAAGGAACTAAAAGAATGGCCCCGGCTTACATCGAAGCGTTCGACTGCTCGGATTAGGCCCAAACATCCCACTTGAACTAGATCTTCATAGGGTTCACCACAGCGGCGGGAGACTTGGTGGGCTACTTTGCGGACTAGGCCCACATTGCGCCGGACTAGTTCGTTCCGTAGGCGAACCGAGGGCTTTTCGCGATAAGCTTGAAGCAGTTCTAGACTTTCAACTTTCTCACCTTGGGCATACACCATGATCCTCTCCCCCCGTGTTCAATGTGTACTTAACCAAGCCCTGACTTAGTCTCGCTTGATCATCATGATGTCCAATTAAAGAATCAGTCACAAGGGGTATTTATAAAGATGTTGTGATATTACGGACCCACTTTTTGAACCATTTGAGCTGTAACAGCGAAACTACTAGGAGAGTCCCCGGAATCACCGATAGAGGTTTAGCTCCAAACGGGGCATCATAGGGAGAAAATAGGCATGTGTCGGCATGAACAATAACAACCTACCCGCCCCAGTCCCAGCGCGTGGTGACACCGGACGTACCCCCGGTGGATTACCCGCGCTCTCCGGCACTCGTCGGTCGCTGGCAACCCGTTCCGCCGTCACGCCTTTTCGCGAAAAACTGGTCCGCTTGAGTGTTGTTACGGATGAGGTTTACCAGAAGGCCCTGGAAGAACGCAAGAACACCCATGAACGCCATGCTCGCTCCTTAGTAGAGATTTTAGAGGAGTTGACGGGGAACTCCCTGCCGCCTGAACTAGTGCAGGAATACAAAGAACAGCAACTTATGGAGCTCCAGTTGCTCTACGGGATTGAGTCCGTGGATGTGCAGCAGGACCGCTCCCTCTTTGATACCCAGCAGGTGCGCCACCTGTTGAGTGACTTGGGGATGCCTCTGGAGTTGTGTACTCGTTATCGGCTCTTGCCCATCCAGCAGGTCGAGTCCACAATGATTGTGGCAATGGTGGACCCGGAGAACCTTGAAGCCCTAGACGACCTCAACCGCCGGGTCAAGAGCCGGAGTCTGACCCTCCAACGCATTGCCATTACCCCAGAGGACTACCAAGTTTTCCTGGCTAAGTGTCTGGACTCCCAAGCCGTGGACCTCCCCACCGAAGTCCTGCCCGAGTCCGCCCAGGAAGTCGTGGAGTATATCGAGGGGCTTAATGATGAGACGCTTTTAGAAAGCGCGGATGAGTCAACCCAGGACCTCGCGGAAGTGGCTCGGGCAGCGGAAGACGCGCCGATTGTCAAACTCTCCAACTCAATTTTGCTCAGGGCTATCGAGCAGAAGGTTTCTGATATTCACATTGAGCCTCAGGAAGAAGAACTGCGGATTCGTTTTCGTAAGGATGGAGTGCTGCGTGAAGCCCCTCAGGGGATGGGCCGACTCCCGAAAAAAATTATTCCCGCCCTAGTCTCGCGCTTCAAGATCATGTCTGATTTGAATATCGCGGAACGTCGGCAACCTCAAGACGGACGTATCCGCCGGGTTTACCAGAACCGGACGATTGACTTTCGCGTGAGTACTCTGCCCTCTCGGTATGGCGAAAAGATTGTCCTGCGCCTGCTGGATAACTCCTCAACCAAGCTGGGGCTAGACCAACTGATTACGGACCCCGATACCCTGGCGATTGTGCGTGATATGGTCGCCAAACCCTATGGACTGATCCTGGTCACGGGACCGACGGGCTCTGGGAAGACGACGACCCTCTACTCGGCTCTAGCGGAGCGCAACGAGCCAGGCGTCAACATCACCACAGCGGAGGACCCGATTGAATACACGCTAGCGGGAATCTCCCAGGTCCAGGTCATCCGCGATAAGGGCATGGACTTTGCACGCATCCTGCGGGCCTTTTTGCGCCAAGATCCAGACATCATGCTAGTGGGGGAGACCCGTGACCTAGAGACGGCAAAATGTGCGGTGGAAGCGGCCCTCACCGGGCACTTAGTCTTGACGACCCTACACACCAACGACGCGCCTGGGGCGATTGTTCGCCTGTCGGAGATGGGCGTAGAGCCCTTCATGGTCTCCAGTTCCTTGATTGGGATTGTGGCCCAGCGGTTGATGCGGAAGGTCTGCGCGGAGTGCAAAGAGTCCTACAACCCCGACCCCGATCGTTTACGCCAGTTTGGGTTGGTCTCAGCCCGTGAAAGCGAAGTGATCTTCCACCGGGCCCGCACCTTTAGCCCCCAGCAGGTCGAGGAACGCCGTCAAAAAAATGAACCGATTTGTGGCACTTGTAATGGGGTGGGTTACAAGGGCCGGATTGGGGTCTACGAGGTGATGCGCGTGACGAACAAGCTGCGCGACATGATTAACCGGGAGGCTGATACGGAACTCTTACGGGAAACGGCAGTCGAAGAGGGCATGAACACCCTGTTGATGTATTCCTTGAACCTAGTCCGCCGGGGTCAGACCACCTTGGAGGAAGTGGAGCGCGTCACGCTGTCAGATTCAGGGCTGGAGGCGGGCAAACGCCGGGTCCTGGTCTGCCGGACCTGTGAGGCGGAGTTACACCCCGAGTGGATTGACTGTCCCTATTGCACGACCCCTAGGATCAAAACCTGAACCTCACCCTGGAGCGATGATGACGACGACTTTGATGATTGAAGACCTGTTGCAAGAAGTAGTAGACCGCAGTGGTTCAGACCTGCACATCGCCGCCGGGTTGCCTCCCTGTATCCGGGCGGGCGGGAAACTAAACTACCTCGGCAAAGATTCCCTCTCCGCTGAAGATACCCAGCGCATGATCTTCTCGATGCTCAACAATAACCAGCGCAAACACCTGGAACAGAACTGGGAACTGGACTGTTCCTACGGCGTCGTCGGTCTAGGGCGGTTTCGAGTCAATGTCTACAAGGATAAAGGCTCCTACGCCGCCGCCCTGCGCTCCTTGAGCAGTAAAATTCCGACGATGGAGCAGCTAAACCTGCCGCCCATTATGCGAGAGATTGCTGATAAGCCCCGGGGTCTAGTACTGGTGACGGGACCAACAGGTTCGGGGAAGACGACGACCCTCGCCGCGATGATGGACTACATCAACACGACTAAAGCTGAACATATCATCACCGTAGAGGACCCGATTGAGTACATCTATAAGCCTGTTAAGTCTTTCATTAACCAGCGACAAATCGGGGAGGACACCAAGAGTTTCGCCAATGCCCTACGCGCCGCCATGCGCGAGGACCCCGATGTGATCTTGGTGGGGGAGATGCGTGACCTAGAGACCATCCAACTAGCGATTACCGCAGCGGAGACGGGCCACTTAGTCTTTGGTACGCTCCACACCAGCAGTGCCGCCCAGACCGTAGACCGGATGGTGGATGTATTCCCGCCGATCCAGCAACAGCAGATCCGTGTCCAACTCTCAAGCTCGCTGGTGGCGGTCTTCTCGCAAACTTTGGTCGCTCGCAAGGACCCCAAGCCCGGTGTGGGTTCGCGTTGTCTGGCCCAAGAGATCATGATTGTCACTCCGGCCATCGCCAACTTGATCCGCGAGGGAAAAACTGCCCAAATGTATTCAGCGATCCAGACCGGAGGCCAGTACTCAATGCGGACGATGGAGATGGCCCTGCGCGACCTATATCTCAATGACAGCATCAGTTTCGACCAAGCCATGACCAAGACTTCCCGCCCTGAGGAGTTGTTGCGGATGATTGGCGGTCCTCCAGCCGCTAAACCGGGTATTCCGCCTACGGGTCCCGCCCGCACCGCTCAAACCATTGTCCCCGGTCGCCGTCCTTAACTCCCCCTAACCCAACGAGGTTCTCCCCCATGGCTCAGTTCAAGTACAAAGTCCGCAATGTCCAAGGTGTTGCCGTCGAGAAGACCGTCGAGGCCCGCGATGCGACAGTCCTCAGGAGTAGCCTACGCGAACAGGGCTATTACGTCCTCCAGATCCAGGAAGTCAAGGGCGGGTTACTGAGCCGGGACTTTGACCTGACTAGTATCAACAACGCCTTGACCCCGATTAAAATCCGTGACAAGTCAATTTTCTCGCGTCAGTTCTCGGCCTTGATCAACGCGGGGGTAAACCTTGTCCGTGCCCTCTCGGTCCTCCAGGAACAGACCAAGAACGTCCAGATGGCAAAATTTATCGAACGCATCCGCTTGGATGTCGAGCAGGGTAGTTCCCTGGCTGATGCAATGCGTAAACACCCCAAGGCTTTTGATAATCTCTACGTCGCCATGGTCCAAGCCGGAGAAGTGGGGGGTTGTCTCGATGAGGTCCTTGAGCGACTGAGTAAACTCCTAGAAGACCAGGACCGCCTCAACCGCCAAATCAAAGCTGCCCTGTCCTACCCGACCACGGTGCTATTTTTGGCGGTGGGCTTGTTCTTGGCGATGGTGACCTTTATCCTGCCAGTATTCCGGGGGATCTTTAAGCAGTTGGGCGGCGAATTGCCTGCTTTCACGCTCTTCATGCTGGGGATCAGTGACGCGCTGCAATCGGTAGTGGGCTGGATTTTACTTTTTGTGATTGGTGGCGGGACGATTTTTGGCTACCGCTACATTTACAAGACACGGGCGGGTCGTGAGGTCATTGACCGGATCAAACTCAAAATCCCGCTCTTCGGGGACCTGATTCAGAAGTCGTCCGTGGCTCGTTTCTGTCGGACTTTTGGAGCTTTGACCCGCTCGGGGGTACCGATTTTGACCTCCCTAGAGATCGTCCGTGACACCTCTGGCAACCAAGTCATCGCTAACGCTGTGGATAAGGCCCGCGCTGCGATCCGTGAGGGCGGTCAGATTGCCGTCACTATTCAAAAAGAACAGGTCTTCCCGCCCATGGCGACCCAGATGATGAGCGTCGGCGAGGAGACCGGGGAGCTCGACACCATGCTGTTTAAAGTGGCGGAATACTACGAGATGGAAGTGGAGCTCTCCGTCAAGGCCCTGACCAGTCTGCTCGAACCGATCATGATTGTCGTCCTCGGCGGGATGGTCGGCTCCGTCATCCTTTCAATGTACCTGCCTATGTTCACCATCTTTGACCAAGTGCGTTAGGCAATTACTCCAGATCCCGACTGAAGGGCACGAGTTCGCCCTGGGTCGTCAGTCCTAGTAGGATCAGCTCTTGGGGGCGCAATAAGCGGCCTGTCAGGGCACAACGTTGTTCCTGTTGGGCCACCGCCGGGATACTCACCCGAATATCCGCTAAACCCAAGGGAGCTAAATTCGACCGCTGCCGTACGTATTCCCATAGGATGTCTCGGATCAATGCCTGATAGCCCTGGTTATTAGAAAGCTCCTTGAGTCTTTCTTTGAGTCCGCGTTCGAGGCGGATGCTAGTGACTTCCATCTCAGTAGTCGGGGTCCTTGGGCTGACGGTCATGTAGCGGCTCCTGTGGAATTTCGTAATATGCATTGTAGTATACGCTGGGCGTCGCCTCCGGGATGATCAGTTATGCTATTTAGATAAGGGCTAGCTATGGCTGGACAGTTGAGTTGATACAACGGCCTACCCCCTAGGGATACCCGTCATGAATTATTTAACACTGTGGATGGTCAAGTCCTGCGATTATCTTCCGGCTGGGGTTGGAGGCCAGTTTTTGGGGTAGACCCTAGACTAAAAAACTTAAGGAGAATTCCTTGGCGGCGGCTGATTGTCTGATGCTGACTGGGTTTCAGTCCTCAGGATACTTTAATATCTCAGAATGAAGGGATGTGCTTTACTGAAAGTATCCCACCAAGCAAGTCCATGCTCACGAAACAAGTCATTCTGCTGCTCACGGTTTTGTTTATTCCCACCTTGTTTTATTTCGCGACCAAGGAAGGGTTTTATAACACCAGCCAGTACACGGGCAATGGCTCCGCCCACGGTACCACTGAGGAGTAAACCCTCACGAGAGTTCCGGTTTTTGACCTGGAGCATGATATGGCTTCTGCCCGCCGTCTCCCTTTCCATCATCCCGTAGCTTGGTTGGTCGCTACTCTATTGCTGAGTAGTGGGTTGTATTGGGGCAGTAGTGCCCTCATCCCTAATCTGAATCCTCAGCAACCCTTAGTCCAGGAAGCCCAACAGCGATTAAAACTCTATCTAGCCGACTATGCTCAGCAACTCAATAGCTATAATGCGGCACTCCAGGCCGGGGATGGACCGGCCCTGGCCCGGACTGATACTTTCTTGGGGGGACAGCGGCAACAGTTCGCCCTAGTTCTCGGTGGATATCTAGCGGTGTTGGCGAAACTGCCCCCCTCAGAACCCTTGGTCGTCAAGTTACAAGCCCTCGCCCCGGATGCGCAGTTTCAGTTTGCCTACACGAGCTTGGGTCCGCAGGGTAGCCTGATCCAAGTCAGCGTTACGGAGAATGAGTTCGACGTGCGTCATCTCGCTCTCTGGCAACGCGGGGAGCGCGTCTTGGCCCTCAACAACTACGAGACCGAATGGCAAGCCCAAGTCAATGCGGTACGCTACTTCACCCGTAATAAGCAACGGTTTCTCATTGCCAAGGGTCAGACCCGGCAACTGGAAGACACCGCTCCCTTCCTCAAGGTCTACCAGGAAGTCGGTGCGGACTTACTCGATAAGACCGCCGACTATTTACCCCTAGAATTACTGGATACTTTTGGTACTGGGGAGTTCTTGGGCCAGACCGCTAACCTCAAGCTGGATACGGTATTGCTGGACCCCGAGCGAATCATGGCGGCCTGTGACAGTTGTGGTCTCGTCAGTCAGCGTGCCCTCTGGCAGTGGACGGACCAGGGCTACCAACTGGTGGACCGCCAGATCCTTAACCAACCCGAGAATGCTCTCTACGCCGCCCTCGTCACCCTAGTCAAACAACAAGCTGCCCCAGCTTGGACCCGCGCCTTCCTCACGTCCCGGGTCCGGGCGATGCTGCAACAGGCCCCCAGTTTCGAGGCACCCCGCTACACTCCGCTCGAACAAGGGCTAGCAGTAACCGATACCCAGCCCTGGCAAGAAAAAGGGTTCCAGTATACCGTGGAAGGTCCCTTTCAATTTAAAGTCCAGGTGCGCCAAGACCCGCAGGGCCAGTGGCAGACTATCCAGATCCGGGACCTCAAACGGCAGGCTCCGGGCTGGTCCATTCCCTACACCCGGCAACCCTTGGCGAGTTAATGCGGCTTCTTTTTAACGGCAGTTACTTACAACTTCCCCAGACGGGGATCGCTACTTATTGCCGAAATTTATTGATGCAGTGGCAGAACAAGCCGGAATTAGTCGCCTACTTACCCCCAGCGTGGGCGGGGACGCTTGGTTTCCGAGCGATTCCACAGACGAATCATCTAACGCGCCTATTGTGGAATCAGTGGCACTGGAACCGCATGGCAGGGCGGGGGGACGTGGTTTTTCAGCCAGTGCCTGAGGGCGGCTGGGCTAGGGGTCCTCAGGTGAGTGTAGCCCATGATGTCATCCCTCTGCACTACCCGGAACTCTACCCGCGCAAGGTAGCGTACTTCCGTTACTGGGTACCGCTGTCCCTGCGTTCGGCTCGGCAGATTATCTGTATTTCCCAGCAGACCCAACGGGACTTAGTGACTTTTTATAACTTGTCCCCTGAGAAGATAACGGTCATTCCCTTGGCCTGTGACCGGACCCACTTCATACCCGGTCCTAAGGCTACCCGAACGCCCTACCTGTTGTACCTGGGTGCCCACGAGCCCCACAAAAATCTTGTGACGCTCCTTGATAGTTTCCGGGCATTGAGTCAAACTTGGGCGGGATCGCTCTGGGTGGGGGGTCGTTTTGACCCGCGTTACACCCCGCAATTGCAAGCACGGGTGGCGGACTTGGGGGCCAGGGTGCGCTGGTTGGGTTATGTGCCCTACGCGGACCTACCGGGACTCTATCAAAGCGCGACAGCGTTTGTTTTTCCCAGTCTCTACGAAGGATTTGGTCTGCCCGTCCTGGAAGCGATGGCCTGTGGTACGCCCGTGGTCAGTGCTCATACTTCCTCCCTGCCCGAAGTAGGCGGACAGGCGGTGGCCTATTTTGAACCGCGTTCGGTGGCAGAACTAATGGGCGTTCTGGAGCGGGTGGTGGGGGACGCTGGGTACCGAGACCATTTGCGGAACCAGGGTTTGGCTCGCGCTGCTCAGTTCGACTGGTCAATCACGGCGGCGAAAACCTGGGCGGTTTGTCAAGCGGTCGCAGAGAAGTAGTTGTACTCCATGTACCGCGCCGTAGTCTGCGCCTGTGCTTCCCCCAAGAGCCGACCTACTAAATAGAGCGAAGCATCCAAACCCGCCGAAACCCCAGCCGAAGTAATAATCTGCCCATTGTCCACCCAACGTTCACCGGGCAAAATCTGGGTGTCTGGGGCGAGGGCTTGGAGATAGTCCAGGGCCAAATGGTGGGTCGTCGCCTGTAAACCCGTTAATAATCCGGCTTTAGCTAGCAAAAGTGAGCCCGTACAGACCGAGAGGATGATTTCAACTTGGGGGGCTATCTGCTGGAGCCAGTCCAGAATCGTGGGGTTATTCACCAGTTGGCGGGTACCGTATCCGCCAGGGATGACGAGGATATCCAGGGCCGGACAGTCCGAGAAGGAATACTGGGGGTTCACACTCAAACCATTACGCGCCAGCACGGGACGCAACTGCTCAGCCACCGTGAAGACCTGAAGGGGCGGCTTATCCCAGCCCACCCCCGCTACCCCAAAAGCCTCGAAGGGACCCGCAAAGTCCAAGACCTCGACCGCATCAAAAATAAAAACCCCGACTTGACGGGTAGCCATTAGGTCGCCAGGGACAATTGCAGAGCCAGACGGCGGAGTTGACCGCGTAGACTCACATCAATAATCTGGTCGCCAAATTTCACTACCAAGCCGCCCAACAACTCGGGGTCAATCCGCGTCTGTAACTGGATGTCTGTGGATTTTGTCAAGATGATGAGACGGGCCTTGAGTTGAGCTTCCTGGGCGGGGGTGAGGGCGACCGCTGAAGTGACCTCCGCTAGGGCCGTCTTCTTGAGATCCAGCAACAGGCGACGGAAAGCTTGACAGACCTCAACGAGGAACATACTGCGCCGGCGGTCCACCAGTAAGTTGATAAAGTTCATGGTGAAAGGATGGAGATCAGCCCCGAAAGCCTGTTGGAGGACCGCTTTTTTGGGGAGGATCTTGATTACCGGGCTAGCAAGTAGGTCCCGAAAAGAACGATTACGGGTCAATACCGCCTCCACGAGGTCCAAGTCTGCGCCGAAGCGGTCCAAGCTGTTTTCCTGTCTACCCAGGTCAATCAGGGCCTCGGCGTAGCGTTGGGCTACTCGTTGGGCGAGTTTACTGTCCTGCACGGTCTAACCTCCCTTCAAGTAGGGAGAGTCCCTGGTCAATTAAACGGCCTTGGGCTTCGTCGTTGAGCATAGCGGGTAAGTCCGTCTCTACTTTTTGGAAGGTGCGCTCTAGGGTCAAGCGGCGCAACTGAGCCACCACCCGTGCCCGGTCACTGTCGAGTTCACGCTGGGAGTCTTGGCGCATCTGGAGGATCTCGCGGTCCACTTGCTCCAGGATCTGGGTGCGGACCCGCTTGGCATTAGTGAGGGCATTGTTGCGAATGCTGACCGCCTCACTCTCGGCTTGGGCCAAATTCTTCTTCTGTTCGACTAAGGCGGCTTCAGCCTGTTTACGGCGGGTCTCCACCTCAGTAATTTCATTCTCGACCGCCTGACGACGGTCATTGAGGAGCTTGGTCAAAATCCCGCGACCCAGGTAAAACAGTAGGCCAGCAATGATGGCGAAGTTGAGGAGGTTCTTCTCCGCAATGAACTCCAGGAATCCGCCCTCAGCTTCCGCCTCCGCTGTCTCCGCCGCTAGCAACCAAAGATTCAACCACATCGCGTCTACCTATCGGGGGCTAGTCGCCAACAACTTGGCGGTGATCTGGGCACTCAACTTGACCACTTCCTGCTGCAATCCAGCGAGAGCCGTTTCCTTGGCTGCTTGGACCTCAAGGCGCGATTGCTCCAGACGGGCAGCAGCCTCCTGTTGGACTTCCGCAAGCTTCTGGGTGCGGATGGTCATGGCCTCAGCCTCAGCCTTGGCAATGATCTCCTGCGCTTCCCGGCGGGTGTCCACCAATTCGGCTTCGTACTGGTCCGCGAGTCGCTTGGCCTCAGCCAACCGTTGCTGGGCTTCATTGCGGTTGGTCAAGATGTAATTCTCGCGCTCCTCCGTCACCCGTTGGATGGGTTTGAGGAGGATGACATTGATGATGATGACAAAAACAAAAAAGTTAATGGCCTGAAAAAACAAGGTCCCATTAACACACAACAGACCACTTGGGCAAAGCGGACCGCGAGGGTAGACAGCCTCCCCCACGGTTTCCGCCGCCAGCAGCAAGAATCCTTCCAGTACCATTTGCTGCTCCTACGGTGTCTAGTTCGGACCCAGCATGGAGCTGATGGTACCAGGGAAGACGAACAAGAGGATCAAAGAAACCACTAGACCGTAGATGGTCAAGGGCTCCATAAACGCGAGGGAGAGCAGCAGGGTACCCCGGATCTTACCTTCAGCTTCCGGCTGACGGGCGATCCCTTCGAGGGCACTACCCGCAGCATTCCCTTGACCTAGGCCAGGACCAATGGAGGCCAGACCCACCGCCAGACCCGCACCGATCACTGTACTTGCAATTGCGATTTCCATGGATGCACTTCTCCGGGTTTGTGGTGTGTGAAGGTTGGACTCCCTCATTTAATCATGATGGGGTTCAACCGCGTGATGACCTTCTTCAATGGCCTCACCGATGTAAGAAGCGGTAAGGGTGGCGAAGATCAAAGCTTGGATGGCACTGGTAAACAAAAACAGCACCATCAGGGGAATCGGCACGAAGAAAGGCACGAGTAAGATTAGCACGGCGACGACCAGTTCTTCAGCCAAGATATTCCCGAAAAGCCGGAAGGTCAGCGACATGATCCGCGCAAACACCTCCAGCACTTTGAGGGGTAAAAATAGCGGGTTAGGCATGATGAAAAACTTGAAAAAGCTAATCCCCGCTGTCTTGAAGCCCGCAAAGAAGAAGGCAAGAATTGCGATTAGGGCCAGCCCCAGGGTGGTGTTGATGTCGTTGGAGGGGGTGAGGATCTCAGCCTCCGGTAGAGGAATCAGACGGGCCGGGATTTGCCCCAACCAGTTCGCCGCCAAGACAAAGAGGAAGATACCGGAGATGAGCGGCACATAGGGCTTGTAGTCCTTGGCCCCAATCTGCTCACGGGCGATATTGGCAGTAAAACTAGTGCCGTACTCCAAGAAACCCTGGAGTCCACTGGGGACGCGCTCTAGTTTACGAGTGCCCAGCCAGCCGATGATGATGATGATGCTCATCGCTAACCAAGTGGCAACGATGGTCTCGCCATGAATGGTGGCACCCGCGATATTCCAGTCCCAGTGCTTGCCTACTTCTAGGGAGGCCAGGGGTGTAAAGGAGAGGGAGAGGTTCAGCATGGTTTTTGTCCCGACGGTTAACGAACGGTGTCTTGGTACATATCTCGAAAGACATCCACCAAAATGGCAACTTTGAAAGTCATGAAGCCAAGAAACGTAGGGACCACTTCTAACATCTCAAGTTTGATGGAGATGATAAAAGCTAGGACTACCAAGGGGAAGCGGAGGTTGGCAAAACGGTAAGGCTGCTTGCCCATACCCGCCACGGTCTTGCCTAATAAATGGAAGTACAACATCCCAGTGCCAGCCCCCAGGAGGTAACTCAAGGCGGTGTTGAACGAGTAGAACAGATAGGTACTGACGAAAACGATAGCGACCAAGCCCGCGCCCAACTGCTGCAACCGCCTTTGCAGGGCGTAATACTCTGCCATGGCGTTGCTCGTTTGCTCTCGTTCTGTTTGCAACATGCCCGCACAAGCTTAATTCGTTTTTAAGATATCACAGGTTGCTGAAACATTCTGTAATAGTTTCTAGCTAGTGGGGGACGGGGGGACCACGGGCGTTAGGATGGTCATTATTCTGTCACCTGCTGCTGATGTATCCTACCGATGACCTGCGTATCCAATGGACTAGGGTGGTCCATCCCCCGGCCTTTTTGCAGGAGGAGTTCCCGGTGAGTGAACGGGCTTCAGAGACAGTCCATCGTACCCGCAGTAGTATTCGTGCGATCTTGGCAGGGCGGGATGACCGGCTCTTAGTCGTAGTCGGTCCCTGCTCGATCCATGACCCCGTTGCCGCCCGTGAGTATGGGGCGCGGTTGGCGGGTTTGGTCACGCATTTGGCGGACCAGCTATGTATCGTGATGCGGGTCTATTTTGAGAAACCCCGGACGACGGTGGGTTGGAAGGGGCTAATTAATGACCCCTATCTGGATGGCAGTTTTAAGATTAACGATGGCCTGCGTCTGGCTCGCCACCTCTTGATGGATCTAGCGGAACTAGGGGTCCCGGCGGGTACGGAATTCCTGGATCTCATCACTCCACAGTATTTGGCGGACCTAGTGAGTTGGGGGGCGGTGGGCGCACGGACGACCGAGAGTCAAGCCCACCGGGAATTGGCCTCGGGCCTCTCCTGTCCGGTTGGTTTTAAGAATGGGACTTCGGGGAACTTACAGATTGCGATTGATGCGGTCCAAGCCGCAACCCATCCCCATACCTTTCTCTCGCACTCCAAGCAGGGCCAGTCAGCTATTTTTGCAACCACAGGCAACCCAGACTGTCACATTATTTTGCGGGGCGGGCGCGGGACGACTAATTACAGCCTGGAACATATTGCCCAAGCTACTGCCCAACTGGAGAAAGCAGGGCTGGCTGGGCGAGTGATGGTGGACTGTAGCCACGCCAACAGTGGGAAGGACCATACTCGTCAACCTACGGTATTGAGGGAATTAGCCCAACAGATTGGGGCGGGGGAACGGCGGATTTTGGGGTTGATGTTGGAGAGTCATCTCATTGCGGGTCGTCAAGAAATCCAGTCTGACCAAGCTCTGTGTTATGGGCAGAGTATCACCGATGCCTGTATTGGCTGGGCGGAAACCGAGTTTCTACTTAAGGAACTAGCCCAAGCGGTCCAACAACGGCAACGACAAGGTATGGCAGTCCATGGCTAGACAAACGACCCAGCGATTGGTTTTCGGGGGGTTGTGGCTCGCCTTGGGGATCTATGCGTTTGGGTTCGCACCCCCGGAACGCACGGATACTTTTAGTTTGATGATGCAAATTATCCAGGGTGGACCGGGGATCAACCCAATTCTCGCCAGCGTTTTTAATCTGTTGGGGGTTCTACCTTTAATCTGTGGTTGTTTCTTGATCCCGGCGGACCATGGGCGTAAATTCCCCGCCGGGGTGATTGTCGCTTTGATGATGGCGGTGGGGGGCTTCGCGTTGCTGCCTTACCTCGCGTTTCGTCCGACCCAACGGATTGCCGTCAGCCGGATTCCCTGGTGGGTGAAGCTCTTTGATTCGCGCTGGCTGGCCTTGGTCTTAGCGGGGGCGACGGTCTGGTTAATCGTCAGCGGGTCGGGGGGCGATTGGGGGGCTTATTGGGCGCAGTGGCGGCAGGAACGGTTCGTCAATGTGATGACGTTGGATTTCTTATTAGTGACAGGCCTCTTGTCTGTCTTGGTGCGCTACGATTTGGCCCGTCGTCGTCTCAAGGTCCGTCCATGGTTGTGGATTGGTTTTATTCCGTTGTTTGGACCCCTGGCCTACTTAATTTTCCGGCCTAGCCTGCAACCGACGGCGGGCTAAAGCCCCTATCCCGATAGAGTTACTGGGGTATACTGGACTTTGTACAGAGGGGCTGCCATGACCGATACCGTTCGCAGGTCAAAAGTCGAGCGCGTCAAAGAAGAGAGTAACTACTTGCGCGGCACCCTAGTCCAGGATTTGGCGGCGGACACCGACCACTTTAATGAGGCGAGTATCCAGCTTTTAAAGTTTCATGGCATTTACCAACAGACCGACCGGGATCAGGCCAAGGAACGTAAGCAACAGGGCCTCGAACCCGCTTACTCAATGATGGTTCGGACTAAAAATACCGGGGGTGCGGTCTCGCCAGAGTTTTATCTCGCCGTGGACCAGTTAGCCGATGAGCTAGGAAGTGGGACGATTCGGACGACGACGCGACAGGCTTTTCAGTTACACGGGATTTTGAAGGGGGATTTGAAGCCCTTTATGCAACATATTCACGCGGTCTTGGGGACGACCCTGGCGGCCTGTGGCGATGTGGAACGCAATATCATGGCTCCCCCCGCGCCCTTGACCCAGGTTAACTATCAGTTAGTTCAAGACTATGCCCAACAGTTATCCGACGCGCTAGCCCCCCGCACCGGGGCCTATTACGAGGTCTGGCTCGATGGTGAGCAAGTCCACCGCGAGACTACCCTCGACCACGAACCCCTCTATGGGCCGACCTATTTACCCCGCAAGTTTAAGACTGCCATCACGGTACCGGGGGATAACTCGGTGGACCTGTGGAGTAATGACCTGGGTTTTGTGTTGTTGACCGATGAGAACCAGCAAGTCCTCGGTTTCAACGTTGTGGTCGGCGGCGGGATGGGCATGACCCATAACAGTGAAGATACGTTTCCGCGCTTGGCAGACCCCCTGGGCTTTGTCCTACCCGAGGACCTAATCCCCGTCGCCCAAGCCGTGGTGCTGGTGCAACGAGATTACGGCAACCGACTCAACCGCAAACACGCTCGTCTCAAATACACGATCCATGAGCGGGGCCTAGATTGGTTTCGGACCCAAGTGGAGGAACGACTCGGGAAAGCTCTTTTACCGTGGCGAGAGTTACCTGCTTGGACCTATCAGGATTACCTCGGCTGGCATGAGCAGGGGGACGGGAAATGGTTCCTCGGGGTCTCGATTGCTAACGGGCGGATCAAGGATGAAGGGGAGTTTCGGTTGAAATCGGCCTTGGCCCAACTGGTCCGGGACCTGGGGCTCGCGCTCAGGATCACACCCCAACAAAATCTCCTGTTGATTGATATTGGCCCAGAACAGATGCCGAAAATTGACCGGGTACTGACCGAACATGGTGTCCGCCCGGTCCAAGCTATCGCCAACACCGAGCGTTACAGTATGGCCTGTCCAGCTTTGCCGACCTGTAGTCTGGCTTTGACTGAAGCTGAGCGGTACTTGCCGACGCTGGTGGACCAACTAGGTTTGCAGTTACAGGAATTGGGATTGGAAGACGAGCAGATCGCCATTCGCATGACGGGTTGTCCGAATGGCTGCGCCCGTCCGTACCTAGGCGAAATTGGTTTGGTCGGCTCGGCGGCTGACCGCTACCATCTTTTCTTGGCGGGCAACCTGGAGTCCACACGCCTCAACCAGTTGTTTCTAGAGCGGGTCCACCGCGACGAGCTACCAGGGATCTTGCAGTCTTTATTCGTCCATTTCAAGACCGAACGGCTCTTGAAGGAGCCGTTCGGGGATTATTGTTTGCGGGTCGGTCTGCCCTACTTAGAGACCTTAATTCCTCGTCCCTCGGTTGGGCTCACTTGACGGTGTAACTGGTCGTACTGGCAGTAACAGTCGCCGGGTTTACGACTCGGACGAGTCCGGTGGGCGTACCGGGCGCGACGGTGCAGGTGATTTGGGTATCTGAAGCTACCGTGAATCCTGTCGTTGCAATAAAGCCCACGGTCACCGCCGTGGCTCCGGTAAACCCTGTGCCCATAATCGTCATCGTCGTCCCCACCGGACCCCGAGCCGGTGTGAAACTTGCGATCTTGGGCACCGCATGAACGGTGAAGACCGCGCTCGTCACACTCCCGGCTGGATTCGTCACCGTGATTGGACCCGTAGTTGCTCCCGTGGGAACGCCTGCCTTTACTGAAGTCCCAGAGACCACCGTGAAAGTAGCCGGGGTTCCATTAAACGTCACCCCGGTTGTGCTTCCTAAACTCGTGCCCGTCAAGGTAACAACCGTTCCCGGTATGCCCTGACTGGTGCTCAAGCTGGTTAGCATGGGCGGCTGAATCACCGTGAAGTTAGTCGTACTCACAGCATTGACGGCGGGATTACTCACCCGCACTGCACCCGTGGTCGTACCCACTGCAACCGTAGCGATAATCTGAGTGTCGGAGACCACGGTAAAAGCTGTGGCTTCCACCAGACCCACGCCGACTGCCGTGACTCCGGTGAAACCCGTCCCGGTAATCGTGAGGCTCGTTGCCACCTGACCCGTCTCGGGGGTAAAGCTCGTCACCACGGGTTGGGGGTAGACGGCAAAATTAGCACTGGTCACACTCCCCGCCGGGTTGGTCAGGGTAATCGGACCCGTGGTTGCGCCTTCGGGAACGACTGCTTTGACGGTTGTGCCTGAAACTACCGTGAAAGTAGCAGGGATTCCATTAAAGGACACGCCGGTCGTGGTTCCCAAACTCGTCCCCTTAATCGTCACCTCCATCCCGACCGTCGCATTGGCTGGACTGAAACTCGTTAGTAGCAATGGTTGGATGATGATGAATTCAGCCGTGGTGCTAGCGGTTCCAGCAGGATTAGTGACACGCACCGTCCCGCTGGTGGTGTCCGCTGCAACTACAGCAGTAAGCTGCGTGTCGGAATCCACGGTGAAACTCGCGGCATCGGTCATCCCAAAGCGCACCCGGCTGGTGCTGGTGAAGCCTGTGCCGGTCATCGTAACTACCGTCCCGACCGGACCCGAGCTCGGGGAGAAAGCCGTCACGGTGGGCATCGGGTAGACTGTGAAGCTCTCGGCACTGGTCATGTTCCCGGCGGGGTTGGTCAGAGTAATCGGGCCAGTGGTTGCACCCACGGGCACCACAGCTTTGACCGTAGTTCCTGAAACCACGGTGAAAGTAGTAGGTATACCGTTGAAGGACACACCAGTAGTGGTTCCCAAGCTAGTTCCAGTGAGCGTTACAGTCATCCCCGCCGGACCTGCTGTCGGGCTCAAATTGAAGGTGGGCGGCTGGATGAGGACAAAGCTATTCGTACTTGCTCCCGTAGCGGCCGGATTGGTTACACGAATCAACCCCGTGGGCGTATCTTCCGCCACCGTGACCGTAATCTGGGCGTCTGAGTCTACGGTGAAAGCCGCTTCGGCAAAACCCACCGTTACACTCGTCGTCCCGGTCAAGCCCGTCCCCGCAATGGTCAACTGCGTTCCCACCGGACCCGTCTCAGGGGAGAAACTCGTCACCACAGGTTGGGGGTAAACAGCAAAATCACCACTGGTCACACTCCCCGCCGGGTTGGTTAAGGTAACCGGGCCGGTGGTCGCGCCTTCGGGTACGACCGCCCTGACTAAATTTTCAGCAGCCACGGTGAAAGAGCTAGACACTCCGTTAAACACAATCGCTGTTGTTCCCGTTAGATTGGCTCCCTCGATCGTTACGACCGTGCCGACTATACCGACTAGAGGACTGAAGCCTGTGAGGGTGGGCGATACGATAATCGTGAATTCAGTGGCACTGGTGGCGGTGAGACCCAGGGGACCTGTCACGCGCACCAAACCGCTCGGTGTGTCAGAAGCGACCGTGGCAACAATTTGCGTATCACTTTCAATTTGAAAATCCCTAACCTCTATCCAACCGATACTGACTTTTGTAGCTCCGCTGAAGCCTGTGCCGGTGAGGGTGATGACCGTATCCACGGGTCCTAGGGCTGGGCTAAAATCCGCTAGGGCGGGTAAGACGACGAAACCCAAGTCGGTGTAGGCAGTCCCAGCCGCCGTACTGATCGCGAGGGTTCCGGTATTCGACCCAGAAGTAATTACAGCCGTCAGTTGGGTATCTGAATCTACGGTGAAAGGTACGGCGATCCCGTTGAAAGCTACGGCGGTCGTCTCCGCGAAACCCGTCCCCGCAATAACTACAGCCGTACCCACCGGACCACTGACTGGGTTTAGTTCCGTTGCCACCGGGCTGACCCGCAAGTCTAGGCCCGTGGCGAAGGCACCACTCTTACGGGTGTGGAGACTGACTGGACCCGTATTGTCTACTGAAGTTACTAAAGCTGTGAGTTGGCTGTCTGAGACTACGGTGAAAGGAACCTCTAGACCATTCATTAGGACGCGCTGGGTACTGGCTAATTCGGTGCCTGTCAGCACAATAGTCGTGCCCACGGGTGCAGCGCGCGGGGTGATGTCCGTCACTGACCCTTGAACTAAGGGCGCGTCTTCAAAGCAGGCCCAAGTCCTCGCAGAGGCGAAGCGATTATCGTAAGTGATCCCCGTATGAGGGCGTGTTAGTGTCCGTGTCAAGGTGACCCAGTTGTTGTTAAGTACAGTCTCACTGGTGGACGGGGGTAGCCAGAGCGCATCATAGTTAATTGCAATCCCGTCGTAGAAGGTATCATTCATATGGACAAGGCCACGCATCAAAGACGTGGGTGTAGCGAAAGGGGTCTCAATCCAAGGCGGAGATAAAGTCTGGTCTCCTGAAATTCGGTAGTCCGCTGGGGCGGCTAAGTAGCAGATTTGTTGAACCCGAAAATCCTGGGCCATCGTACCGGCATTGCCACCCCCTTCACTGTGACCACCCAAGCGCATCTGAGACCAATCCACTGTTGGACCAGCTAGCGCGGCTGGGAAAGGAAAATCGGTAGACGAGTTCGCTTTCAGGAAAACAAGTAGCGCGTCCAGACGGTACATAACACTATTGAAGCTGTCTACACTGACGACCGTGGAAGTATCCTCACCATAAATAATCTCGTGATGGGCTAAACCGTAACAGTTGTGGATAGCATCCTGGGCTTCACAAAGATTGCCGATTGTACCACCATTACTGTTAGCGTAGGCAAGGGTGATTGCCAGGTAACCACTTGTCATTGCCTCTTGCATGAGTTCTGTGACTTGAAAAGTGCCAGCATTGGTAGCGTAAGGTATGCCTCCGGCACCCATCAAATACAAGAAAGTTCCTTTTATAGTAGTTGGATTGTGAGGAATAGCTACGATGTGATAACCAAAACCCTTACTGGTTCCGCCCGTATCTTTGATCTGCGGGTCTGTTAAACTGGGTTGAATTGCACAGAGAATGCCCTGGGTAAGGATTTTTTGCTGGAAGGTATTAGCCGGACAGACGGCCTCTTGGGCCAAAACAGGAGTTTGAAAACTGCATAACCAACAACAGCCCCAAATGACCCAAAGGCCAATCAACTGCTTCATGCTTTCCATTGCTGTGCTCCGTCTAATGCAAATGAGGGGGGTCATTTGCTAAGTAAATGTGATTCTTGAAAAAGAATAACTCAGTTGTAAAGATTTGCGAATCCGTAAATCTGTCGGTAAGCATAAATGTCCATAAATGAAATCTTTATATTTTTGAACTGCGGATTATGCCGATACTCCTAGCTAGATCTTGTTTTTTATCTATTCAAAAATTTACTCGTGTAAATACGTGGAATTACTAGGAAGTTAGGCTTCCATGACTGTAAATACACAGATAAACGAAGACTATGGTCCCTGCTGATTGAATAACTAAAATGTCTCTCTCCATGAAAAATTTCAGCGGAGAGAGACATTGTTTACCCTTTAC
This sequence comes from Candidatus Cyanaurora vandensis, assembly GCF_013285555.1. Lineage (GTDB taxonomy): Bacteria > Cyanobacteriota > Cyanobacteriia > Gloeobacterales > Anthocerotibacteraceae > Cyanaurora > Cyanaurora vandensis. Next base: position 70,519 of record NZ_JAAXLT010000092.1, read on the forward strand.
TTGACTGTGAAACTAGTACTACTGACCCCAGCGGCGGCTGGGTTGTAGACCCGGACTAGACCCGTGGGCGTACCGACGGCAACGGTAGCGGTGACTTGTGTATCCGAGTTCACCGTGAAGCTCGCTGCGTCGTCATAGCCAAATGACACTTGGTCTGCCCCCGTGAAACCACTGCCAGTGATCGTCACCACGGTTCCCACCGGTCCACTCGTCGGGGTGAAGCTCGTGACCACCGGCAGCGGATAGACTCCGAAACTCGGGAGGGTCGCGTTCCCACCGGGGTTGGTGAGGACAACAGGTCCGGTGGTAGCTCCCACGGGCACCACCGCCTTGACCCGAGTTGAGGAGTTGATGGTGAAAGTAGCAGATACCCCGTTGAAGGTCACCCGAGTGGTGGTCCCCAGGTTGGTCCCCGCTAGCGTCACGGTGTCTCCAACCAAACCAGCGGTGGGATTAACGCTCGTTAAGGTCGGCGGATCGATCACGGTAAACTCCTCAGCACTGACAGCAGTACCCACGGGATTGCTAACGCGGATGGAACCAGTATTGGTGTCGTCGGCAACTGTAGCCGTGATTTTGGTGTTGGAGTTGACGGTGAAGCTACGGACGGCGTTGCGGGCAAAGGTCACCCCAGTCGTCCCATTGAAGCCCGAGCCGGTAATCGTCACTACGGTCCCCACTGGACCCGTGGTGGGTGAGAACTCACTGATGACCGGGACGGCATAGACCCCGAAACTCATGGTGCTGGTGACACTCCCGGCGGGGTTGGTGAGTGTGATCGTTCCGGTAGTCGCACCCACGGGCACCACAGCTTGGACTTGAGTACCAGAGGTAATCGTGAAGGTGGCGGTGACCCCATTGAAGGTTACCCGAGTCGTGGTCCCCAACTCGGCCCCATTGAGCTTGACCGTTGTCCCCACGATCCCCACCAGCGGGCTGAAGCTATTGAGGACCGGCGGCTGGATGACCGTAAAGCTATCGGCACTCGTCCCCGTGGTCACAGGATTGGTCACTCGGATTAGCCCCTGGTCTATCCCTGGGGAAATTGTTGCCGTGATGCGCGTATCCGAGTTCACCTGGAACGAGGACACCGCCTCATAGCCCACGCTCACATCGGTAGCCCCGGTGAACCCTGAACCGGTAATCGTCATTTGCGTCCCCACCGGACCCGTGGTCGGGGTGAAACTGGTCACGACGGGTTTGGGATAGACCTGGAAGTTGGTGGTACTGGTCGCGCTCCCAGCGGCGTTAATCACGGTAATCCGTCCGGTCGTCGCCCCAGTCGGGACCGTCATCCCAATGGATGTGCTAGAGCGTACATCAAAACTCGTCGGTGCCCCATTGAGTAGGACCTGGGTTGTACCCACAAAATCGCTTCCTTTTACCGTCACCACCGTCCCGACTAACCCGGCGGCTGGCGAGAAGCTAGTGATTTTGGGCGCAGTGATGACGGTGAATTTCTCGACACTCGCCGTCGCAATCCCGACGGGAATCGTCACCCGCACAAATCCAGCGGGGGTTTCCGGGGCGACGGTCGCGGTAATCCTGGTGTCGGAATTAATCGTGAAGCTACTGACATCCACTAGCCCCACCGAAACTTTGATGGCTTCGGTAAAGCCCGTACCCGTAAGGGTGATGACGGTGCCTACGGGTCCAGAGTCAGGGGTGAAACCAGTTAGGGCCGCGAGGACCTTGAATTTCAAGTTGGTCTCGGCTGTCCCGGCGGCGGTAGTGACACTGAGCGTCCCGGTATTCGTCCCGGAAGTAATCCGCGCCGTGAGTTGGCTATCGGAGACCACAGTGAAGGGCACAGCTACCCCGTTGAACCGTACGCCTGTCGTCCCCATGAAGCCGGTGCCGGTAATGGTCGTGATCGTCCCCACAGGTCCGGTGGTCGGCGTGAGACTGGTCACGACGGGACTGACGGTAAAGCTGAGATCCGTGCTAACCATCCCGCCTTGACGGGTGTAGACGCTCACGAGACCCGTGTTCTCCAGGGTTTCCACCGTGGCGGTGAGTTGGGTATTGGAGTTAATGATAAAAGGGACCTCTAGTCCGTTGAAATAAACATGGCGGGTACTCTCCAGATTAGTCCCGGTGATAGTGACCTGAGCACCCAGGGGAGCGGCTCGAGGACTGACTTGCAGCACTTTGGCTAGGACAAGGGGGGCATCTTCAAAACAAGCCCAAGTCCGTGCATAGGAGAACTGTTCCTCCGTGACCACAGCCCCATGCGGGTTGCTGACCGCCTGGGTGAGGGCGACCCAACTATTGTTGGGAGCAGTCTCATTAGTGGATTGGATCATCCCCAGGGTGTCGTAGTTGACGGCAATCCCCGCGTAGTAGTCATCGTTTACGTGAACCACGCCACGCATCAGTGAAGTGGGGGTGATGAAGATATCTTCGATCCAGGCAACGGAAGAGACCGAGTTCCTCGACTCCAGATAGTCCGCAGGTGAGGCGAAATAGCAAAGCTGTTGGACCCTGAGGTCTTGGGCAATCGTCCCGGCGTTCCCGCCACCTTGGCTGTGACCCCCGAGGCGCATTTGGGGCCAGTTGATTTCTGGTCCGCTAAGGGCTGCCGGAAAAGCAAAGGTTGTAGGTAGATTGGCTTTTAGAAAATCATGCAGCGCATCCAGTCGGTACATCACGCTGTTGGGCTCATCCACGCTCACCACCGTCGAGACATCTTCGCCATAGATAATCTCTTGGTGGGCATACCCCGTGCAGTTGCGAGTACCGGGTTGGGCTGCACACAGGTCGCCGATGGTACCGCCATTGCCATTGGCATAGGCCAGTACAATCGCCAGATAGCCCTTGGCGACAGCTTCTTGTATCACGTTCTTAGCTTGGTAATCCTGATTGTCCGGGTCGTAGGGCGTACCGCCCGTGCCGAGGAGATACAAAAAAGTACCCTTACTGTTAGTGTTAGGAATCGCGACGACGTGGTAGCCGAAACCACCATTAAACTCGCCTTGGTCATCAATACGTGAATCGGTCAAACTAGGCTGAATCACACACATGATACCGCCCTCAATCTCTTGATGGTCAGTGGTTTGAGCGGGGCAGACCGCAGTTTGAGCTAAAACCGCTGTGACGCTCCATAACCATCCAACCAGCCCCAACGCTAGAACTGAAAGGGTTTTCTTGAAAATCTGCTTTGTTGTATTCACGTCACCCCGCTTACAGCAAGAAGAGTTTTTGCTGTCTGAATGTATGTGAGAATACCCCGATTTCAAATAATCTAAATCCGTATATCTGGTGACAGAAACTAACTTCCATAATTGAATAATCAATATTTTTGAAGTGTGGATTATACGGACAATTCTGATTGAATTTTGCATTTAAGCCCCAGCTAAATCTCTGGGCAAAAACACTTGTATCTTTAAAAAACTACTCCCAACGCAATTGTAAATATACGCAAAATATTTTTGTGAAATGGTGGTAACTACTGGTAGTAGGCAGCATTGCGTTCCTTGCCCCTGGGAACATGACCGTCAAGGTATAGTAGATCAGCTTAAACATGACCATGACTGACACAACCCCGACCTCGACCCTGGCGGAGATCCGCGCCGGACGTATTGGCAAATTAGACCTGATGGCGAGCTTGGGCTTACCCCGCTACCCTCATAACTTTGCCCAAACTCACCATGCCCAACCTCTACAAGCAGCTTATGCCGACCTAGGTAATGGCACCGAAGCGGCGGATGAAGTCCGGGTGGCGGGCCGGGTAATGGCACGGCGGGTGATGGGCGGAGCAGCGTTCTTTCAGTTACAGGACGGCTCTGGGCTGATCCAGCTTTACTTTGACAAAAAACGGATTACCGCTGCCATGGGTGGCGAAGCGTTCAAACTGCTGGATAAACTCACTGATAGTGGGGATATCCTAGGCGTGGTCGGGACGATGTTTCGCACCCAAAAAGGTGAACTCTCGGTATACGTGACTCACTACGAGATTTTAACCAAGTCGCTGTTACCCCTGCCGGATAAATATAAAGGTTTGACGGATATCGAGAAACGGTATCGCCAACGGTACGTAGATCTGATGGTCAACCCGGAAGTCCGTGAAACCTTCAAGAAGCGTGCCCTCACGGTGCGGACGATGCGTAATTTCTTGGATGCCAGTGATTTCTTGGAGATTGAGACCCCGGTCCTCCATACCCAGGCGGGGGGAGCCGCCGCCAAACCCTTCACCACCCACCACAAAGCCTTGGACCTCGACCTCTATTTACGGATTGCGACGGAACTACATCTGAAACGGTTGGTAGTCGGGGGCTTCGAGCGGGTCTATGAGATTGGGCGCATCTTCCGCAATGAGGGGCTATCTACTCGCCATAACCCTGAATTCACCAGCCTGGAGTTGTACCAAGCCTATGCCGATTATTTCGACATGATGGACTTGACAGAAGCTCTGGTCCGTACCTGTGCTGAGGTCGTCTGTGGCACCACGGCCCTCAGCTATCAGGGACAGGCCATTGACTTGGGGCAACCCTTTCGCCGCGCCACCATGCACGCGTTGGTCCAGGAAGTGACCGGGGTAGATTTCAACAACCTGACGGCTCCCCAGGCTTACGAGCAGGCCGCACAATTGGCGATACGGGTTAAACCGGGTTTGAGTTTGGGGGAGTTGCTGGTGGTTTTCTTTGAAGAAACCGTCGAGACCACCCTCATCCAACCGACGTTTGTCATGGATTTCCCGATTGAGAACTCTCCGCTGGCAAAAAAACACCGCACCCAACCCGGTTTGGTCGAGCGTTTTGAACTCTATATCGCCGGACGGGAGACCGCCAATAGTTTCACCGAACTCAACGATCCCCTAGACCAACGTGCCCGTTTCGAGGAGCAGGCCCGCAAACGTCAGGCCGGAGATGAAGAAGCCCACGCGGTAGACGAGGATTTTTTGACCGCCATCGAGTACGGTCTGCCGCCTACGGGCGGGATGGGGTTGGGGATTGACCGCTTGGTGATGCTCTTAACCGACAGCCCCAGCATCCGGGATGTGATCGCTTTCCCGACCCTGCGCCCCGAATGAACCCGTTCCCCAAGAAACGCTACGCTCAGTACTGGCTCAGGGACCAAGGCGTATTACGACAGATTGTCGAGAGTGCCGAGATCCAGCCCGATGAAACCGTTCTTGAGATTGGTCCGGGGACTGGGAACCTGACGGAGCTTCTATTACAGGCCGCCAAGGGCGTAGCGGCGATTGAGCTAGACCAGACGCTTGCCCCCATCCTCGCTAAACGCTTTGCCCATCAGCCACTTCAAGTCCATTTCGGGGATGTCCTGACTGAACCTCTGCCCGCCCACTGCCCAGTGGTGGTGGCGAACATCCCCTACTACATTACCGGGCTCATCCTCGAAAAACTCCTGGGCAGCCCAGCCCAGCCCAACCATCAGTTTCGCCGGGTCGTCCTCTTAGTCCAAAAAGAGATCGGCGAACGCTTGGTCGCCCCGCCCAGCACCCCCGGCTACAACGGGCTGAGCGTAGCGATGCAGTACCTCGCCCGGGTGGAATTGGTGGCGGTAGTTCCGGCCCGCGCCTTCCAGCCCCAACCGAAAGTAGACTCCGCCATCATCTCTCTTACTCCCCACCAATTCAGCCCCGCCGCCACAGACCCCCAGCTATTCCACCGACTTTTGAAACAAGGGTTTGGGCAACGCCGCAAAATGCTCAAAAACAACCTCAAGCCCTGGCGTGACCCCGCAGCCGTCGCCCGATTGTTAACGGACCTTCAGGAACGCCCCGACAGCCGCGCCGAGATGTTGTCTGTCGCCCAGTGGGTCCGTTTTGCGAATCAGTGGGTGAGTGTCCCTTAAACTGGAGGGAGCTTGTGGAGTTGACTCAATGGATGAACTCAGTCCTATTTTGCGTGCCTTGACCGACCACCCTTTGTCTTTTGCCAGGGGCTTCCTCTCGGGACTTTTTCGCCTGAGTGCCAATGAGGAGCCCGTCAAGGATTGGTTAGTGGAACAGATGAAAGGGGGACAGGCGCGACCGTCAGAACCCAGCCACAACGGGGACAGTAATGGACGCGGACCACAGCGGATTGCGATTGACTAGACGGGCCTTGGTGGTGGGGCTCGGCGGATTGGTTGTTGCTCCTGTCTGGGCTGAGACGGGTTGGTTGGACCGTTACCAACTGGCCCTTGCTGCCCTCAAAGCTCCGTCCACCCTGCAGTTCACCCAGCAAGCGGTCTTGAGCGGTTGGCAAGAAGGGGACATGCAGCTAAGTTTTCGGACCAGCCCCGGCACTTGGCAAGCGCGGATTACCGAACTAGACCGCCAACGCACTCTGGACCGTACCCAGCTTGACCCGGTTTTTTATAAAAGTCGGCTGGCTATCTACAATGCCTACGTGACCCGTCCCCAACGGCTGGCCCCGGAAGCTGTTTTTCCCCTCATGCCTACCACTGAAAAAATCCGTACCGCCCGGGCTGAGACTTGGGCGGGGCAGCCCGTCAACTATCTCGCTTTTGCTGGGGGGGTGCCAATCCGGGAACTTTGGCTGGACCCGGTACGGTTTTTGCCCCGCCGGATTCATTGGGTAGATAGCGGTTCCTATGGCACAGCGGAGATTTTCATGGACCTGGGACCCGTGGGGGAGTATTGGTTGCCCGTAGCCTCGCTGGTCAAAATACAGCTTAATTTTTGGGTACCTCAGGGCTTTAGTGCCCGAACTTTTAAGGGTCCTTTGACGATTCAGACCACCTACCGGGATTACCAGTTCCGTGACCAGCCGCCGACCTCTGTGCCCGTGGAGCCTGAACCGCTTGCCCAACCCACTACCCGTGCCGCTCTACTTGCGGAGGAATCCGTCCCAGTTCCCATCGTGGTCCGGCCCACACCGAGTACCCCTTTTAATCTCCAGGCGAGCACTACCACAAGTTCCTCGGTGATTGCTGACCGGATTGCGGCTTTTAATCTGAGTAAACCCGAAGTAACTGACCCCTATACCCATCTCAATATCCTGCTCACCCTGGCCTGGGGAGACCAACGCTGGCAGACTTACTTGTTTCGGTTCCAGACGAAAACCCCCCTTTTACCCAGAGAATCGGTCTCTAGTGAGAACAAAAGCTTCCCGATCCTGGGCGGGAACTGACCACTATGACGACCCTCAGAACCGAACGCCTACTCCTGCGTCAATTTCAGGAATCAGACCTAGTTGGCCTACGCCATGGACAAAAGTATAACCAGTATGCAGGACTTATTTAAACGCCTCAATAACACAGGGATTGAAGTGGATATCTCCACCTTTTCTAAAGCATCTAAACATAGAAGCAACGCTGACTTTATTAAAATCTATGAGAAAGTTCTTCAACAAGTCAAGCGTAGTAAAGCCCTAGACGCTTACCCTATCTATCCGATTGACTCCACCACCATTACCTTAACCAGCAAATTGCTCTGAGCCTTGGGCTATTATCCAGTTATTCGTGGTGAGGGTGGCCTCAAAATACTTTGGGCTAAGACAGTATCTTGATGGAGATAAGTGATTCAAGCTAGGTAGGATCACCCACAATACCCATCTGTACAAAATGCTTCGGGTTTTTAAGGATGCTCAGGAACATTCTTTGTTTGTTAGGTAAACTTCAGTTCAGTAGTATGATTTCAGCACTACCCACGAATTAAGAAAATTATGAAATTTAACCCCAGCAGTTGACACCCTTGTCTCTGGTAGTTAATATCTAAATGTCAACCCCAGTTTTGAAGCTCCACCCATTGCAAGTCAACACAGTTGTGACCCAATAAACTGCAACGATGGAGGCTCTGCGAAACACTGTGCTAATTACATCCACAGCCCAGGAAAATCAGTCTTCCTATAGACCGGAAATTGATGGAATAAGAGCATTGGCAGTGACTGCGGTCATAATTAACCACTTCAACAAAGATCTTCTGCCAAGCGGCTATCTAGGCGTAGACATCTTTTTCGTTATTTCTGGATTTGTTATTACTTCTTCGCTAGCAGGTCGTCCTAGCGGTAACCTCCGCGACTTTCTGGTAGGTTTTTACGCCAGACGAATTAAACGTTTAGTACCAGCTTTAATACTATTCGTACTCGTTACTAGTTTTTTCATCTGTCTCTTTAATCCTAGTCCAGTTGTCTCGCTAAATACGGGCATCGCCGCTCTATTTGGTTTTGCCAATCTTCATCTATTGAGAGATTCCACAGATTACTTTGCCGCCGCCACAGAACTAAATACTTTCACTCATACTTGGTCTCTAGGCGTGGAAGAACAATTCTACTTCCTGTTCCCCTTGTTGGTTTGGTTGACTGGCTTTGGTCGTCTGACTACAAAAGGACCTAGAAATCTATTCTGGGTGATGGTGACACTATCCCTCGCTTCCTTGATTAGTTTTGTCTACCTCTACCAGACTAACCAACCGGCGGCTTACTTTTTGATGCCGACCCGTCTGTGGGAATTGGGGGCTGGATGCTTATTATTTTTGAGTTTAAAGCATTCGGATAGGTTTTCTCGTGCGCTTGAGAACATACCACCTTTGATAGTCACAGGTGCTGTTATTGTAATTTTATTTATGACCTTCCAGTTTGCAGTGCAAGCAACCGTTGCTGTGGTAGTACTTACGGTGGTTTTGCTGACCTGCCTTCGCTCAGGAACGGCTGGCTATGACTTATTCACTCACCCACAGGTAGTTTATGTCGGTCAGGTTTCTTACTCACTATATCTCTGGCATTGGGGTGTCCTGTCTCTCAGTCGTTGGACTATTGGTATTCACTGGTGGTCTGTGCCATTTCAGATTGCCCTCATGCTGTTACTATCGCTTATTTCCTATCGGTATGTAGAGCTACCTCTGCGCCGTGCGGATTGGTCTACTGTCCCTTGGCAGTCCATCGGCTATGGACTAGGTGCGATTGTCAGTACAGCCATAGTGCTTATCGGTCTTACTAGACCGTTCAAAAAGTATCTCTTCTTGGGAGATTATCCATATCGGCATCTCATTACCAGATCCAGAAATACTGATAGTAATGGGGGTACTAGAACTCATGCTCAGAACAGCAGAGATAAGACACCTTACACAGGCGCAGCCTGCCATCTAGATTTTAAGGGTCTAGATTTTGAGGGTTGGTCTGCTTTCCCCTTGCCCGTTAATGATTGCCGAATAGCGAATGGTAAGCAGACATTTTTCTTCGTCGGTAATTCTCATACCGACCACTTTCGTACCATGCACTATCTCCTCGCCTCAAGACAGGACGTCAGCGTAGACGGGATAACAACTTCAAATTGCACATTCCCCGCTCAGCAGACGAACAGAGACTGTGGAGATGTCCAAATAAGACAAGAGCTCCGCGTTCTAAAAGATATGAAGAGGGGTGATGTCATAGTAATTGCCAACAGGTATGCTATCGCCATCAACAACAAACTCAATGCTCCGTCCAAGACCTGGATTGAAGAAGTAAATACAGCCGAAGATTTGCTCCGTTTTGCCAGAAAAGTGAAGGAGCGGGGCGGGAGCGTTGTGTTGATCGCTCCTACGCCAGAGTTCCCGGTTAGCTTGGAAGAATGTATTCCCGATTGGTATAGACCCGAATTCACATCGCTAGCTAATTGTCGTCAATCCCGGTCTGAACTTAAGAGAAGTAGGGAAGATGCTCACAAAATAATATCTCAAATTTCACCAGAAATAGTCATTTACGACCCCTCAAATGTACTCTGTGATAAAGGCGAATGCTCAATACTTGATCAGTATAAGAAACCCCTGTATGTTGACCGGCACCACTTGACCGACTATGCGAATACTGAGTATATCTACAAGGATTTTGTTGCCTTTCTTCATGATCACAGCTTGTTTGTTTATGTTACGCAAGCGGCAGGAAAAAGAGTTGAAGGCGATCTACGGGAATAGTTAGGACGTCATAGCTTAACTCGACACTTTGCCCCCTATCGTGACTAGCCAAGCCCTAACCCCGCTATATCATAAAAAAATGTGTGGACGCTTCATTTTTACGGCTGACCGGGCGGACTTGGTACTGGCCCTAGCGGGGTTACGTATCGAAGAACTACTGCACCCTCGCTACAACATTGCCCCGACCCAACCCGTCCCCACGGTCCTCAATGACGGTCAACGGACGCTGACCCAGACGCGCTGGGGCTTGATTCCGTCTTGGACCAAAGATCCAAGTATTGGTAATCGGCTTATCAATGCACGGGCTGAGACGCTAGCAGAGAAGCCTTCCTTTCGAGCACCCCTGAAGCGGCAACGTTGTCTCATCTGGGCGACTGGCTTCTACGAATGGCAAAAAATGGGTAAGGGTAAGCAGCCGATGTTGTTTCAACTCACCAGTAAGAAACCCTTTGCCTTTGCCGGTTTGTGGGACCGCTGGGAGGGAGCCGACGGGGATGAGGTCATCACCAGTACCATCATCACGACGGAGGCCAACGGTCTCGTTGCCCCGGTACATGAGCGGATGCCCGTCATCCTGGCCCCCGAGCACTATGAATCGTGGCTGACCCCAGGGGAGCAACGGGTAGAGCCCCTACTTGCGGTCCTAGGTCCCTACCCGGCGGACCAAATGCTGAGCTACCCGGTTTCAACTCAAGTCAACAGCCCTGCCGTGGATGGTCCAGTGTGTATTGAACCGGTGATATAAAAGTAGAAAAGTATATGTTTAATTAACCGGCCTACTTAGTTTGACATTTACTACAACACAGAGTCACCACCATGAGTTACCCGCAGCTTGGTCCAGATGAGGGCAAGCGCATCTATATCTTCAAGTACGAAGACGGCTTACCCCCATGGTCAGACGCAAGAAGGCTACATCAAAACTCACTACTAAAGAAGTGATTATTTTTGGTACCAAGCCTTGCGCCAAGTCTTCATTTGGGCGATTTCCTTTTGTTGCGCGGTAATGATATCTTTAGCCAGCTTTTGAATCTCAGGCCGCTTGGATTTCTTGAGCGCGTCTTGGGCCATGACCATTGCTCCTTCATGATGCTCAATCATGGCGTTCATAAAGCGCAGGTCGTACTCCTTGTCCGCCGGACCGAGGTTTTGCATCATCCCCATGTCCGACATCGGTTTGTCCATCTTCATCGTCTCGTCTTGCTTCATCATTTGGGCCACACTCCTAGGGGCACCAAGATAAATTCCACCCAGGATCAGACCACTGGCGAGGACGAAAGCGGTCAGGAATTTGCGGTTGAGTTGTAGGTTCATGAGGTGCTCCGAGAGTAAGGTTTTGAGAAGGGATTTTCAACGCTTAAACGTGTAGCGGGCATTGAGTTTTTTCCCACCGATGGTGGTGAGGGCCACCACTTTGTATACGCCTTTTACGGTCAGTGGGAGGTCACCGACGTAGCTCGCCTCTTGGACGTTGTACTTGAGAGCGAGGGCGGTTTTTAGCCCGTCTGGGGACAGGATTTGGAGCTTGACCCCGGCGTTGGTCACTTTTTTGTCCTGGGGGTCAAGGATGTACAGGTGTAGGTGTGTGGCCTGGGCTGTGGGTTCCGCCACAAACTCAAGGTGGTGCGCTTGCACTTCGACGGTCTGTCCGCCATATTCTGGTTTACCACCGTAGGCCAAGCCTGGGGCGGTCAAGATGACCGTCAGGGTGAGGACATGGAACATTGTGCGGATGAACATGGACACTCCATTTGTGAATTACTCTTGGTCAACCAGCATCCCTTCCATCCCCATCGCCCGTAGCTCTTGCTCAGAGAGGGCCGGAGGTCGGCGGGAACCAAAACGGTCAAACAGGGCCGGGATGACCACCAGGGTCAAGGCGGTGGAGGTAAAGAGTCCACCAAAGACGACCACTGCCAAGGGTTGCAGGATCTCCTTACCCGCCCCGGCCCCGACCATCAGGGGCACCATCGCGAGGGCGGCGGTGAGGGCGGTCATCAGCACTGGGGAGAGCCGTTCAATCGAGCCCTCGACCAAGGCTTTCTCGAAGGGCTCGCCCGCTGCCATGCGCTGGTAATAGGTCGTGACCAGGATGATCCCGTTCCGGTTGGCGACCCCGAAGAGCGTGATAAAACCGACCAAGGAGGCCACCGACAACACCCCGCCCCCCAGCCAGACCGCAATAATGCCGCCAATCAAAGCCAGGGGTAGGTTAGCCAGGATCAAAAGCGTCGAGCGCACCGAATGCACGGCCTGATAGAGAAGCACCGCGACCCCGATGAGCGCGAGGGCACTAAACAGCAGCAACTCCTGGGTAGCTCGCTCTTGAGCTTCAAATTGACCGCCGTACTGAATGAAGTAGCCCGTCGGCAGGTCCACTTGGGCGGAGATTTTCTGACGGGCTTCGGCAATAAGTGAACCGATATCGCGACCACTGGCATTGGCGGCGATGACAATCCGCCGTGAAACGTTCTGGCGGTTAATCGTGTTCGGTCCCTTGTCTTGGACCAAAGTTGCTACCTGGGCGAGCGGGATTTTTTGACCGATGGGGGTGTCAATGAGCAAGTTGCCAATCTGCTCCGGCTGCAGCCGGGCCTCAGGAGCCAGCCAGACAACCAAATCAAAGAGGCGTTGGTCCTTGAGTACCTGGGAGACCGCCCGTCCGTTGAGGGCTGTCTCAATGGTTTCGGCTAACTCACCCACGCTCAGGCCATAGCGGGCAGCCTGTTCTCGATTGAAGCGCACCGAGAGTTGAGCGACGGGGACCTGGGGTTCCACCTGGAGGTCTACCACACCAGGAATCGTACCCATGACCTGATTGATTTCTTGAGCCTTGTTTCTAAGTAAGTCTAGGTCTGGGCCGAATAACTTGATGGCAATGGCTGAGCGGGTCCCCGAAAGTACCTCATCAATCCGGTGGGAGATGAAGCCGCCGACGTTGGCAACCACACCGGGGTAACGGGCAAACTCAGCGCGGATGATCTCAAGGACCCGCCCACGGTCAGGCGCATCGGCGGCAATCTGGACATCCAACTCCCCAAAGTTGACCCCCCCTGCATCGTCATCGCCCACGGCCCGCCCCGCCCGGAACTGAGCCGTCTCAATCTCGGGATATTTCAAGAGAGCCTTCTCAATCGCTATACCCACCTGCTGCGTGGATTGGAGGGAGGCCCCCGGTAATTGGGTGACGGCAATGATTAAGTTGCGCTCCTGAAATTCGGGCAGGAAGGTTTTACCGAGACCGGGCACCAGGGTCAGCGAGGCTACCAGAGCCAAGACTGAACCGACCAGGATGGTGTTGGGGTGGCGGAGTGCGAAAAGTAGTATTGGGCGGTAGCGTTCCTTGAGGGTACGGACAGTCCAGGTCTCATCTTCAGGAAGCTGTCGGTTCGCCAGTAGTAGGTAACACAGGGCGGGTGTGACGGTCAGCGCGACGACCAGCGAAGCCAGAATCGCCAGGATATAGGCCAGACCCAGGGGCGTGAAGATGCGGCCCTCGACTCCAGAGAGCACAAAGATGGGCGCGATGACAATACAGAGGATCAAGGTTGCAAAAACCACCGAGCCCCGGATCTGGATGGAGCCTTGGAAAATGACTTTCAGGGGCGGGTCTGGGTCGGCGCGGAGTTGGTTTTCGCGCAGGCGGCGGTAGACATTTTCAGCGTCAATGATGGCATCGTCAATCACCTCCCCGAGAGCAATGGCGAGTCCGCCCAAGGTCATGGTGTTGAGGCCAATCCCGGCGGCATTCAAGACCAATAGACCCAGGGCAATGGAGAGGGGCAGGGCCGACAGGGTGATGACCATGGTGCGCCAATTACCCAAAAACAACACCAAGATGACCGCAACGATAATCGCGCCATCGCGGAGGGCCTCAAATACATTACTGACGGACTTCTCGATGAAATCTTCTTGGCGAAAAGTGGTCGTGACTTGGACATCCTTAGGAAGCGTAGGGCGAATCTCCGCCATCGCCGCCTCCACGGCGCGGGTTACGGTCGGGGTATCGGTTTGGGGTTGGCGGGTGACGGTGATAATGACTGCCTCCTGCCCATTGAGGGAACCATCCCCGCGCTTGATCCCGCTACCAGTTTGAATCCGGGCAACATCTTTTAGCCGTACAGGGACACCAGCCCGCACACTGACCACAGAGTTCCCGAGGTCTACTAGAGAGGAAGTACGACCCACGCCCCGGATGAGGAATTCCTGGTCCGTCGTGACTAGAAATCCCCCCGGCGCGTTCACATTGGCCTGACGGACGGCCTCAGTGACCCAGGTGAGGCTGACATCAAACTGTTTGAGGCGAGCTGGTTCAAGCAAGACCTGATACTGAAGCTCCCCGCCACCAATCACTAGGACTCGTGTCACGCCAGGGATAGCGAGTAGGCGGTTGCGAATTTGCCAGTTAGCAAGAGTCGCAAGGTCCAAAATTTGGGTGGGCTTAGTCGTCTGTACCTTGGGGTCAAGGGTCAGCGCGTACTTGATGACATCCCCAATCGGGGAGCTAATGGGCGAGAGTAGGGGCGGGCTTACGCCCTGGGGTAGGCGTGATGCGACCTGCTGGACCCGTTCGGTGATCAGTTGACGGGCGCGAAAGACTTCCGTGTTCCAATCGAAGACGACGGTGACGACCGATAGACCAATCGCCGAACTGGAGCGGATATCGGTCAGTCCAGGCGTACCATTAAGCGCACTTTCTAAGGGCAACGTGACTAGAGATTCGACTTCTTCCGGGGCCAGTCCGGGAGCCTCCGTCTGGATGACAACTTGGGTCGGCGCGAAGTCTGGGAAGACATCGAGCGGCATCCGCAGAATAGTTACGGCTCCTACCACCAAAACAGCCACAGAAGTGAGCACCACTAACCAACGCTGAGTCAGCGACCAAAGGATGAGGCGGTTAAGCATCCTTCTTGCTCTCGACGCGGTCAAAGTAGGCCGGACTGAGCGGTTGATTCACGACCCCACGGCGGGCTACCCCGATCCCGGCCAGGAAAGTGACGGTGGAGAAGCCGAGGGCTCCGAGGAGCCAGACCCAGTTCGGGAGTGTATTGATGGCAGCTTCCGTAGCTGGTTTATCTGTCGCCTGACTGGAAGCACCTTCCTCGGTAGGGACATCTCCTCTTAGAGACTGTGCCCGCAGTTGAAAAGCCCGCTCCGTGACAACTTGGTCGCCCGGGAAGACCCCATCCGTGACGGCCACGAGCTTGCCGCTGACTTGACCAAGCTGAACCTCCGTCGGCACAAAAGCATCCCCATTTTGGACATAGACAATTTTTTTGCCGTCCACATCAAGGACAGCTGAGCGGGGGATAACAGTTACAGGTTGGGCAGTACGGCCCGTCACTAGCCGCAGGGTGGCAAACATCTGGGGCTTGAGTAGACGCTCTGGATTAGCCAACACCACCCGCACGGCTAGGGTCCGGGTCTCGGCGTTCACGGTGGGGTCTAGGCTTGTGACTTGTCCCCGGAAGACCTTACCGGGATAGCTCTCGGTGACGACTTCGACGGCTTGCCCAGCACGGACCCGTCCTAGATCTTTTTCGTAGACTTGGGCGACCGCCCACACGGGGTTGAGGTTGACTATCTCAAAAAGAATTTTTCCGGGCTCGACCGCCTCACCGACACTCACCTCCTGATGGGTCGCCACGCCAGCAAAGGGAGCCAAAAGAGCGACTTGACCATCAGCGCGGGCTCGTCCCAATTGTGCCAACCGGGTCGCAAGCAGTGCCCCACTGAGTTTTACTAAGGAACGCGCTGCTACCAAATCCCCTTGGGCCTGTTGTAGTTCAGCCTGGGCCACTTGGAAATCCTTGCGGGGCGAAATCTTGAGGTCCACCAACTCCCGCTCCCGCTCATAGGTGCGCTGGGCGAGGTTGACGCGAGACTGAGCCTGGGTGACCTGGACTTGGGCTTGCGTCCGGGTGCGTTCAGCCTCCACCGCCAACTCCCGGATCTCTGGGCTATCGAGGACGAGCAGCGTCTGACCTTTTTGGACCACTTGCCCTGGTTGGATCTGTACCTTGAGTACCCGCCCGGTAACTGGCGCACTAATCTGGGCGGACTGGCTGGGTACGGCTTGGATCTGACCATTGACCTGGAGACTAGTGCTCAGAGATTGCTCCCCCGCTGGTGCAGTTTTAATTCCCAAAGCTTGTTGTACATCGGGAGCTACCTTCACCTGCCCGACCGTGGGGGCGGCAGCGGCCTCTTTGAAAGCGTCGTTATGCCCGCCGTGTGCCCAGGTTGGTTCTCCTGAACCTAGCAGCAGGAGCATGACCACGGCTTGTTTGAGCTTCATCATGCGCTCCTTAAACTACAGAAGGGCACAGCGATGGACTCACGCTGGGGCTTTGTAGTATATGCAAAATATAGCATTTGTTTTTCACTGCCTGAGAACTATCTATGATGAAATTACTCAATATTCTCTGCTGGAATTTCATGCAACCCATGGACCCATACATTGACAATATGGCCCTGCGCTCGCACCGACCCGGACTCAAGAAGCTCCTCGGCGACCAGGAAGCGGAGATCATGGAGCAGGTGTGGGCACTCGGCGGGCCGGTCTTGGCGCGACAGATCCATGAGCGGATGCCCAGCGGGGAGCGGCTTGCGTACTCGACTGTAGTCTGCACCATGGGACGACTGGTGACTAAACGACTGCTGCGAGTCATTGATGACACCACCAAGCCCTACCGCTACCTGCCTACTATTTCGCAACAAGACTTTATCAATCAGGCGGTGGAGCGGGTGATTTGCGCTCTGATTGAGGACTTCCCTGGGGCAGTCTCGGCAGTGGTGGAGCGCGAGGGTCTGCATACCCCTGGTCTAGTCGAGGCGGTACTCGACCTCAAGGAGTAAGCCATGGACCTTACCGCACTGGTACCCCTGTTTACGGCCTTATTCATCTCGCTGGTGGCTCTCGGGATTTCCTGTTGGTTTTTGAGGGTCGGGGCCTTGCGCGATGGGCGGGTGCTCAGTTGCTACGCGAGTATTTTTGTTCCTTCCCTAGCTCTGACCTTGGGGGTGGGGCACCTGTCCTTAGATATGTACGCCCATTCCACCTATGAACACCGGGTCATTTGTCCGCTGACCGTCGTGCTCGGGATGATGTTGTTTATTGGGTCACTATTTGTCGGGGGCTACCTCTGGCGACAACAGCGCGTGGGCGGGTTGGCTACCTTGTGTAATCCAGCTAGCCCCGCAGTCCAGGACACCGCAAATAGGCTAGCGCAAGGCTTTGGCATAGCAGTTCCCCCGGTACTCGTCATCCCTACGCAACAGCCCGTGGCCTTCGCGCTGGGCATTCAAAAAGCCCGGATCTATCTCTCGCCGGGGCTGCTCGAAATTCTGGACGCCGTCGAACTGGAACAGGTCATCGCCCATGAATTAGCCCACATCCAGCGACGAGACAACCTCATTGCCCTAGTCAGTGTTTTCTTCCTCGGAGCCACGGCCTACTTGCCGAGTAGCTGGTGGGCCTTTGGCTATCTGTTGCGAGAGCGTGAGCTAGCGGCGGATGAACTGGCGGTTAGTGTGACGGATAAGCCGGTGGCTTTAGCCCGTGCCCTGCTAAAAGTTGCGGTTCCTGGTCATCCCGCTTTCTCCCCAGCCGCCGGACTGATCCAGCCCGACACCGTCGACCTACGCGTGAAGAATTTGGTCCGGCTCCATTACCTGAAGCCAAGACCACAGCGCAAGGGAAACCAAGAGAAGCTGTGGCTACTGGCCTTGACTTTGTTGAGTCCACTACCCGTAGGCTGGCTCATTTTTGAATTGCCCCATCTGCTCCACCTGCCCTAAATCTCCTTAGGGCGATTGCGCGAAGCCGCCTTGACTCTGTAGCCAGCTATAGAGATTAACATCGAATTACTCCCCTAAAATTTGAAGTCAACCAAGCCCCAGCTCAGATGGACGCCTAACACAAAGAGGTTTGATTGATGAACTATGAACTATCAGTTCCCGGCTTGCACTGCGGGGGTTGTGCCAAAACCGTAACCACAGCCCTCCAGACCTTAGACCCCTCGGCCCGGGTGGAAGTAGACTTGACGGGTAAAAAAGTACGTGTGACCACTCAGGCCACCGCCTCAGACCTCCACGAGACCTTGGCTAAGGCTGGGTACCCCGTACAGGATGCTGAGCCGATACGCCAAGAGCCTGTTGTCACGGCAATAACCCCTGAAGACCAGAGTTATCAAGACACGATGCGGAAGTTTTGGTTTGCCGCAGTTGTGGCTGTACCCGTGTTGCTGCTTTCTTTACCAGACTACTTCCCGGCCCTCCGTGAGGCACTCATGGGTTGGCATGTGCTGAGTATCGGTGCGGCCTTGTTGAGCTTGCCCGTCTTAGCTTGGTCCGGCGGGTCTTTTTTCCTGGGGGCTTGGCATAGTTTTCGTAACCACAACGCCAATATGGATACCCTCGTTGCCTTGGGGACTGGCTCAGCTTGGCTCTACTCAGCGGTTTATGCCCTAGCTCCCGGTTTATTTCCGCCAGAGGCAGCGGGGATGTTCTTTGATGTTGCGGTCGTGGTCATTGCCCTAGTACTCCTGGGACAAGCCCTCGAAGCCAAAGCCCGTGGACAGTCCAGCGAAGCAATTAAAAAACTCCTCGAACTCCAAGCCAAAACCGCACGGGTGATTCGGGATAACCAGGAACTTGATATTCCTCTGGCGCGGGTCATCGTGGGCGACACCGTACTAGTCCGTCCCGGCGAGAAAGTTCCGGTGGATGGCCTGATCCTCACCGGGGAGTCCGCCATTGATGAATCCGTGGTAACGGGCGAGTCGGTACCCACGGACAAAAAACCGGGTGATACTGTGATTGGAGCCAGTCTTAATAAAACCGGCGCATTTACCTTCCGGGCCACCAAGGTTGGTAAAGATACGACCCTGGCCCAGATTGTCCAGATGGTCGCCCAAGCCCAAACCTCCAAAGCACCGATTGGCAAACTTGTGGATCTGGTGTCGGGCTATTTTGTCCCGGCGGTAGTCATCTTGGCAGTCCTGGCTTTTTTAGCTTGGTTTAACTTTGGTCCGTCCCTCAACTTCGCGGTGGTGGCGATGGTGACGGTACTGGTGATTGCCTGTCCCTGTGCCTTGGGGCTAGCAACACCGATGAGTCTGATGGTGGGCGTGGGTAAAGCTGCACAAAACGGGGTGCTGATTCGTAACGGCGAGGCTCTTGAAAATGCCTCCCATCTCAAGGTGCTAGTCCTCGATAAGACGGGGACAATTACCAAAGGTCAACCCGCCCTGACCGATGTCTTGCCGCTCGGGGGCTATAGTGCTGAGACTTTATTAACCCTCGCTGCCATCGCTGACCGCCGCAGTGAGCATCCTCTGGCCCAAGCGATTGTCCAGGGTGCGCTGAAGCGTAACCTCACGCTAACTGAACCCCAGGCTTTTGAGGCCATTCCTGGACAGGGGGTCCAAGCGACGGTTGACCAACAAGTTGTCTTGGTCGGGAATGCCAAGCTGATGACCGTCCAGGGCATTGACTTAGCCAAGTTTAGTACCGCGACTGACCGCTTAGCGGATGAAGGTAAAACCCCCATGTTTGTCGCCGTGGCTGGTCAGGCCGCTGGGGTAATTGCGGTGGCTGACACGATTAAAGAGGATTCAACCCAAGCTATCCGTACCCTGCAAAAAATGGGTATTGAAGTCATCATGATGACCGGGGATAATCAACGCACCGCCCAAGCGATTGCCCGTCAGGTCGGGATTACGCGGGTACTGGCTGAAGTCCTCCCTGCTGATAAAGCCCAAATGGTCAAGACGCTCCAGCAACAGACCAAGGCTAAAAGTTTAGTTGGCATGGTCGGGGACGGGATTAATGACGCGCCCGCCCTCGCCCAAGCCGACGTTGGCTTTGCGATGGGTACTGGCACCGATGTGGCCATTGAGGCGGCGGATATCACGCTGGTGGGGGGCAATCTCCGGGCCTTGGTCTACGCCATTGAAGTCTCACGGGCTACTTTAAACAACATCCGTCAAAATCTCTTTGGTGCTTTCATCTACAACGCTTTAGGCATTCCCTTTGCCGCTGGGGTCTTCTACCCAGCCCTTGGGTTGTTGCTCTCGCCCATTATTGCCGGAGGAGCGATGGCTCTTTCGAGCATTACTGTGGTGACCAATGCCAATCGGCTGCGCTTTTTCGCGCCCCAATCCTTTGCTGAGGTCAAGTCATGAATCTGCTGGTCAACAGTTTGGGCATCGTCTTCATCGTTTGGGTCGTCTGGTACTTTTGGCTCTGGAAGGGTGAAAGTGTCCAAGCTACCAACCAGAGCGGAGTCCAGGAAATAGATATTACGGTTCAGGGCGGCTATCGGCCTGCTGAGATTGTGGTCCAAGTCGGTCAAAGGGTCCGCCTCAATTTCACGCGCCGCGAATCCTCTGCCTGTAGCGAAGAAATCGTCCTCCCGGATTTTGGCCTGCGCTCCCACCTCCCCCAGAACCAAACTGTGACGCTTGAAGTAACTCCTGGTCAGCCCGGTGAATATGAGTTCGTCTGTGGGATGAATATGCTGAAGGGCAAACTCATTGCCCGTTAGCGGTCAGTAGTCCAAGCTGTCAAAATCTGTGCCACTGCTCAATGAGTAGCTTTGCGTTCACTGTAACGGTCCGTTAAGTAGGCCGTGTGGGGACGTAATAAGACCGTGAATTTATATAATTCCTCCATCACATCCACCACCCGGTCGCGGTAGCTGGAGTCTTTCATCCGACCGGCTTCATCAAACTCGTTGTAGGCTTTCGCCACTGAGGATTGGTTGGGAATGGTGAACATCCGCAGCCAGCGTCCCAGCAACCGTAAGGTGTTGAGCGCGTTGAAGGATTGGGAACCGCCACTCACCTGCATAATCGCCAAGGTCCGGCCCTGGGTCGGGCGCACGGAACCAATCTCTAGGGGTATCCAGTCCAGTTGGTTTTTCATAATCCCAGTAATCTGTCCGTGCATCTCTGGGCTAGACCAGACTTGCCCCTCCGACCACAGGCTTAACGCCCGCAGTTCCTGGACTTTGGGATGCTCAATGGGAACACTGCCGTAGATCGGTAGGTCGCGGGGGTCAAAGAACTGCACTTGTGCGCCCAACTCCGTAATAATCCGCGCCGCTTCTTCGGCAAGTAGACGACTATAGGAACGCTCTCGCAAGGAGCCATAGAGAAACAAGATCCGTGGCGGATGGTCAAACATGGGCTTAGTGACTCGCTAAGGCTTGCAAGAAATCCGTTTGGGCCGACCGCAGTTCCGCTTGGGGATTAGCTTGTTGGACGGTTTGTATAGCCTCTGCATAGGTTGCACCCTGCCGGATTAGGTAGGCCGCGAGCATGGTACCCGTCCGCCGCCTACCACTAGTGCAATGCACCGCTACCCCATGACCGAGCTTATTTTGTTCATCCACAAAATCCTGTAACGCCTGGATCTGCGCCAAACTCGGAGCCGTGCCCCCCTTCGTGGGCAACCAACGGTAGGGGAGACCCGCCTGGGCATAGGCCTCTAGATTGGCTGGGTCATCCATCACCGACACAATCGCCGCCACGCCCAACGCTCGTAGCTCATCCAGTTCTGCTACCTCTGGCTTACGGACTCCAGCTAATTTACTGGGGATGACCCACCACAGGCTCGCGGCCAGGGGTTGAACTACTTCTGCTTGCGCCATCGGTCACTCCTTGATTTTTAGCGGGTACAAAATTTGCCACAGCCAGCCAGCCAAAATCGCTCCCAACAGCGGTGCCACCCAATAGATCCAATGGGCTTGCCAAGTACCACTGACCAAGGCCGGACCAAAAGACCGGGCCGGATTCATACTGGCACCACTAATCGGACCCCCGAAGGCAGCCGCTAAGCCCACGGTTAAGCCGATAGCCAGCCCAGCCATGCCCGGTGCCGCCCCCGGATGGAGGGCAGCACCACAGATGACTAGCATCAGGATAAAAGTCAGCACCAATTCCATCACAAACGCTTGGGGCCAATTGCCTCCACGGGGCAGCGTACTGCCCAAAGCCGCTACCTTGCCCAAACAGAGGCAGAGGAGTCCGCTAGCAAGGGTCGCACCGAGGAGTTGAGCCCCAATAAAAGGGCACACCCGACGGGTCGGACATTGCCCGAGATACCAAAACGTTAGGGTCACGACCGGATTGAAATGGGCTCCACTGACCGGACCCAGGGCGTAGATGAGGGCGGCGACCACGGCTCCAAAGACAAAGCTAATCCCCAGATGGGTAATCGCACCGCCTGAGACATCATTGACGACGATAGCTCCAGTGCCAGCAAAGACTAGACAAAAAGTCCCAATGACCTCGGCTAGAACCTCGCGCTGTAACCAGTCTTTCCCGTTCATGGCTCGCCTCAGTCTGCCCAACCATACCAAGCAGGGGGCCAGAGGGCAAGGATATTTCCATAAAACTTGATGCATAAGTGTTGAGAAATAGCTGTCTAGGTGAATTTAGTTTTGTATGTAGTGAGAAAAATTGTTTTAGGGCAGATCGTTACACAGCCGCGCCGGGAGGAGGGTACTATAGCGACGGTATTCCGCCAAATACTGTTCGAGGGCAACCATTTGGGCGAGGTTGAGGCTGTAGTAAACCCAACGTCCCTCTTGACGAGAACGGATGAGCGCGGCTTCCTTGAGGGTTTTGAGATGGAAGGACAGTTTAGATTGGGGCACCGTCAGTACAGCGCATAATTCACAGACACATAATTCTTTTTCGCGCAGTAGCTCTAGGATTTTGAGACGTAGGGGTTCTGAGAGGGCCTGAAAGCCAGCGGGGATCAAGTCAGGTGCGACGGGGGCTAGCGTGGGTGACTGCATAATTTTATTGAAGCTTATTTCTATGGAATGTTTAACCAGAGGGCGGGGTCCCTGCTCTTGGCGATGCATTAAACTATGGACAACCTGCACCCCTGAATCAATGCTGCAACCCCCAGCCCGGACTCATCTACCCACCATGTATGATTTACCCAGTGAGGAAGTGGGAGAGCCGGGGTTGCCCGATGAATTTCATTGTCTACAGGGGCCGCTGCTGTCTTTGACTTTTCGTCCTCCGGGTTGGCCTGGAGTGCAGGTCTTCAGTGCTTATGACCTCTATCTTTATTACGATGTCAACCATACCCTGTGGTACAAACGACCGGATTGGTTTGGCGTAGTAGGAGTAGCTAGTCTCTATCAAGGCCAACACTTGCGCCAGAGTTATGTGATGTGGCAAGAGCAAGTACGTCCGGTGGTGGCTATCGAAATTCTCTCCCCGAGTACAGCGGAGGAGGACTTAGGTAAAACCCAGAGAAAAGCGGGGAGACCACCGACGAAGTGGGAAGTGTACGAGCAGATTCTCCAGATTCCAAACTATGTGGTTTTCGATGAGAACACCCGCACGCTGCAATTATTTCAGTTGGTTGAGGGGCGGTATCAACAGGTGAGTAGCCAGTCTCTCATTTGGATAGCGGAGTTGGGGTTACATCTGGGATTGTGGTATGGGTTTTGGAGTAAGTCTACGCAATGGTGGTTGCGTTGGTATGACCGAGCGGGTAATCCAGTCCTTGCCCCAGCAGAAGCTGAACAACAACGAGCCGACCAAGCGGAACAAGCAAAAGAAATTGAACGACAACGGGCTGAGCGTCTAGCCGCTAAATTGCGAGAACTCGGAGTAAGCTGACAAGCATTTAAAATGCGTTATACTGGAATTATTCAATGTCCAAAA
>NZ_JAAXLT010000093.1 GCF_013285555.1 Candidatus Cyanaurora vandensis
AGGCTTGAGGATTACGCTAGGCAGAAAGATGTCAGCATGGCTCAAGTGTTAAGAGACTATATCAAGCGTTTGCCTACACCTAAAGCTTGATTGGCTGCTGCGCTTCGCTCCACGGCCGCGCTATCCATCCCCACCGCGTAGACGGATGGGGAATGCCGCTATTCGATTAAGAAGTAGTCCCCTGCCCCGCATGGTTGCTTTGCTTAGGGGCGCACGGGGGGGGTGGGTTGTTTGGGATAGAAGGGATTGACGACTTTGCTGCTCCAGGGCCAATAAAAAACCGGGACTGGACCTAGTTGGGGCTGGGGGAGGCGACGGGCACTAATGCCTGTGTCTAGGTTCAAGCCCGCTGTGTATTCCACTGTGACTAAGCGGGCAACCCCCTCGGGGGTCTGGGGATAAGGCCGTTCGGGGCGGGTTTGATGATTGGGCCAACGCCAGCCGTCCTGGTCTAGGTCCGTCGGTAAACCTTCGTAAATTGGGACTCCGGCGCGGCGGTTTTGGTCGGGAAGACCCGCACTGGGGTTGAGGAAGGCTGTCCCGTTCATCTCTTGGCGAATCTGGGTGGGGGTGCTATCGGGCCAAGGGAGGTTAGCGAGGTGGCGGTGGTTAGGGGCTTGAGTGGCTTGTAATTGACGGATAATTGCTCGCCATAGTTGGTCCACTAAGGGGAGGCTACCGGGTTCTCGACGGTCAACCGGATAAACACGGCGACCGAGATCGGTCATGGTTCCTGAACCGGCAACTAGGGGCAGGACAAAGAGTTCACCACTGAACTGGCTGAGGCCGGGGGTTTGGCTGGTGACCACTAGGGACTCCAAACGCGTCAGGTCCCAACCCAAGCTACTCGGATCGCTGGCAAGACTGAGTAGGAGCTTGGTTTCGCCCTTAGTAACGGCTTGGCGTAGGGATACCAGGGGCGTTTTGGGCAACCAGTGGAAACCCAAGTCATAGGCTTGACGAGCCGCCGTCGGGTGCCAAGCGAGGAGGATCCCTTGCAGCCGACGGAGGGCTTGGGTGCCGTTGGCTTTGACCCAGGACGCATAGTCTGCACCCACCCTGGGGACCTGACCGCTATACCCCGGCAAAAAAGTCCCGTTGGCCCCCACATCCATCAAGCCCTGGGGGTTCCCGCTCCCACCGAGGTGAATGAGGCTCCCCGGTCCCGTCTGCCCCGTCAACAGTTGCACCATTATTAAAGCCCGGACTAATTGTTCGGCAAGCCCGCTCTGGCTCATGTTACCGAGGTGATAGGCCAGGGCCAGCCGCGCTTTGGGGTCCGTCACCTGCTGATAAAACCGCTCTAGTTGAGGTAAGGGCACTCCTGTCACCTGTGCCACCCGTTGTGGGGTGTAGGGCGCGTAAAGGTCCGCGAGCCATTGCAGGACAGTGCCGGGACTGAGGGGATCGGCGGCGGGGACGGGTTGCCCGGTCAGATAACGCCAGTTGGTGGGCTGGTAGCGTCGGCTCTTGGGGTCGAGGTCTGAAAAAATCCCCTCGGTGAAACTCAAGCCTGGTTCCAACTGATAAGCACCATTGGTAGCTTGCTGCACGAAGGTCTCATCCCAGCGTTTCTCCGCAAACAGGTAACGTAACCAACCGCCGAGCAGGGCCAGTTCCGTACCCGGTCGAATTTTTAGGATTTGGGCGGCGGGGCGGGGCTGACTAGCGGTGGTGACAAGCCAGCGTGACTTGGGGAGTCCGTTTAAGGACTGGGGCGGGTTACCGATGATGACTAGGGTTTGGGCTTGGGTCAATTCGGAGGGGTGGTCCGGGGCGGCGGGGTAGCCCAGGGTACTCTCGAGGGCTAAGGCACTGGCGCGGTAGGCCGCTTCGTTGACCAACTCCAGATGGGCAAATCCCACCAGACGGGCGAGTTTGGCCCACAGGTAGCCCTCCTCATTGGTTTGTGCGCCAAACAGGACCCCCAGGCCCTGACCATGACTCGCCTCCGCTTGCCAAGTCCGGTTACGAACCGCCACCAACCGCCGTGCCAACAATTCCACCAATTCCGTCGGGCTCAGCGGCTGTAATTTACCGCCCCGTGGTCGGTACAAAGCTTGGGCCTTGGTTTGGGCCAGCCCCGGCGCACTCATTAGGGCCGCAAACCACAAAAACTGACGACGCTCCATCTCCTCATGCTAGCGTCCGCTCTAGCTGAAGCTGTCGGTTCCCGCGACGGGTCTCCGTGGACCTACAGGAACGCGCCTGCGCCGCTGCACTCGCTACCCAGTCCGCGACAACGGCTACAAATCCACAAACAGGGCCTCGACGAATTCATAGCTGGAGAAGGGCCGGAGGTCGTCAATTTTTTCACCTACGCCGATAAAGCGCAAGGGCAGACCTAGTTCATTCACGATGGCGATGGCAATCCCCCCCTTCGCCGTGCCGTCTAGTTTAGTGAGGACAATTCCGCTCAGGTCGGCGGCCTCGGTGAAGACCCGCGCTTGGTTGAGTCCGTTCTGACCCGTGGTGGCATCCAAAACCAGTAGGGCCTCAATGTTGGCATCACTGGCGCGGGTATCAATGATTTTGCGAATTTTGGTGAGTTCCGCCATCAGGTTTTTTTTGTTCTGGAGCCGACCGGCGGTGTCCACCAGGAGGAGTTCCGTCTCTCGGGCCAGCGCGGCATTGATGGCATCGTAGACTACTGCGGCTGGATCGGTCCCGGCTTGGGGATTGGCGATGACTTCCACACCCGAACGGTCGCCCCAGACTTTGACTTGCTCGACGGCTGCCGCCCGGAAGGTGTCCGCCGCTGCAATCAGGGTTTTGTAACCGGATTTCTGACTGAGGTGGGCGAGTTTACCAATGGTGGTGGTCTTCCCGGTACCGTTGACTCCGACGACTAACCAGACATTGAGGACCCCGCGCTGGGGGGCAAAGTAGGGGTCCGCGATATCGAGTTCATTGCGTAAAAGTTGTTTTAGAAAGGGTACAACTTGGTCGCCCTTGAGTCCCCCGGCCTGGATCGTTTCTTGTTTGAGGACCTGGAGGATTTTCTCACTGGTACCCACCCCCACATCGGCCTGGATCAGCAGGGTTTCGAGTTCATCGAGTTGGTCAAGACTAATCGGGCCTTTGCCGACAAAGTTCATCAACATCAAGAGGGGAGCCACCAACCCCTGCCGGGTCCGCCCTAAACCAGCCCGGAGTTTCTGGAGCCAAGTGATCTCATCCGTGGAAATCTCATCGTGGTCCCGCCCCTGAGCCGCTAGGATTTCTTCGGACCATTGGAAACCTTCTTCCTCCTCGTCCTCATCTCCGTCCTCATCCTCGTCGTCCTGGTCCTCGGTTTCCTCAACCTCATCTGTAGGATAAGTAGTTTCAGCAACGGTCTCGGCTTCGGTCACGGCGGGGAGGGCTGGTTCAGCCTCAACCTCAACGGGTGCTGCTTCTTGCTCCTTTGCGGCTTGCTGAGCATCTTCCTCTTCCTTGCGAAACCGCTTGAACCAATCAAAAACCATGGACGACCCCGCGCGTTTTGTTCTAATTTTAGCGACAGTGGGGAAGCCTCGCTCACCCAAGGGGTGCTATGGACAAAACCGCTAGAGCCATTGAGTCAACCAGCTACGCCGCTAACCATGGTTGAATCCGAGTTTCAAGATTCAGTACATCTCAGCATAAAAGGGCTCCAGACCGCCATCCTCACCCCGCAGGACCGCCCCCGCCGGGACCACCAACCCCAGCAGGACCAAGCTCCCTGTCGCTCCACGGGCGTCAAGGCTGTCAGTGTAGTGTCCCCGTCCCCCTGCTAAGGACCAAAGCGCGGCTCCACGATGTACTGAGCAACCTACCAACCCAAGGGGGTCAACAGAAAAACCGAAGCCGCCATGAAATAGTAGTTCGCCGTGGGTTGCACTACATAATGCGCAGCGTAGAGTCGGGCCGCCGTATGGGTAAAACCAGAGAGCAACGGGTCAAGCGTCGTAATCAAGAGATTAGCTGAGAATCCCCCCGCCACCCCCGCAAAAGCTGTGCATAACCC
>NZ_JAAXLT010000094.1 GCF_013285555.1 Candidatus Cyanaurora vandensis
ATGCACTTACCTACCGCAACCGTCTGGAAGCGGGTAAATACTTGGTGATCGTCCGGGGAACTGCCGCGCTGACAGATTGGGCCAGGGAGGTCCTACGCCCCTTCAACCCCGAAAAGCTCCAGGGGTACATTGAACCCGGAACTTCTACGCTAGATGGAGCGTCTCAAGAACGGAGCCGCCCATAAAAACCCGCCTGCCGGGGTATAACTGAGACAACGCCTGGGAGTGGATATGAACGGTAATGGATTGGGTCAACTTACAGTTACCAAGACTTCCGAAATGAAACTCGCCATTGCTTTTCAGCAGACGCGGCTGGCAATGGTTACGGTTCTTGCGATTCAGGGCGGGCTGATACTAGGCGACCGATTGCTATTGACCGTACCTTATCTGTTGGGCGTCCTCTGGTTACTCCTACTTTTTCGTAAACAACTGGGGCAAAGTTTAGTCCGCGCCCGACTCCTCCAACTCCAGATCAATGCACCCCGACCCATGCCTACCCCAGCGATGCCCGTCCAGGCTAAGACGAAAAAACTAGACCTCAAAGCGCGTGCGAGTTAACTGAGGCAGAAGATGCTCCTCTACCCCACTAGTGGGGGACCATGGCTAAAAGGCACACATAAAAATATTCTTTCTGTGAGCAGCGTAGAGAGCAGCTTGAGATGAGATACCTAAGCCATTGCCATTTCTTGAAGTCGGTACAGGTTGGCGTAGACCCCATTTTGAGCCAGTAACTCTTGGTGGGTGCCGGCTTCGACGAGTTCGCCACGTTTGAGGACGAGGATACGGTCCACATCCCGGATGGTGGAGAGGCGGTGGGCGATGATAATGGCGGTCCGGTCCACCAAGAGTTTTTCGAGGGCCTGTTGGACCAAGGCTTCGGTGCCCACGTCTAGGCTGGCGGTGGCCTCGTCTAGGACTAGCACTCTGGGGTCTCTCAGGGCAATCCGGGCAAAGGCTAAAAGTTGCTTTTGGCCCGTGGAGAGGTTGCTGCCACGTTCGCGCACCTGAGTTTGATAGCCCTCGGGTAGGCTCTGGATAAAAGCGTCTACGTTCATCGCCCGCGCTGCCCGTTCCACTTCGGCGAGGGGATAGGTCTCGCCCAGAGAGAGGTTAGAAGCCACATCCCCAGAGAACATAAATCCCTCCTGCAAAACTACCCCAATCGCTCGCCGTAGGTCTTCCTGGGTCAGGTCCCGAATGTCAATCCCGTCCACGAGGATGCGGCCCGAGGTAGGTTCGTAGAGTCGTGACAACAGACGGATAATCGAGCTTTTCCCGGCTCCGGTGGGTCCGACGAGGGCGACTTTTTCACCCGGTTTGATCGTAAAACTGATCCGGTTGAGCACTCGGTCATTATCTTTATAAGCCAGTGACACATCTTCAAAGCGGATCTCACCGCGTAGGGGGTCCGGTAGACGTTTCGGTTGGGCGGGGTCGCGGATCTCAATCGGTTCATCCAGGACCATCCCGATGCGCTCTAGAGCCGTCAACCCCGATTGAACGACGGTGAATTTCTCGGTAATCTGACGGATTGGGTCAAAGAGCCGTTGGGCGTACTGGATAAAAGCGACGAGAGTTCCATAGGTGATCGCATCTTGCAAGACCGCCCCGCCCCCGAACCAGAGCAAAGTTGCAATTGCGACTAAACCAATCCATTCCATTACGGCTGAGATGGCGGATTCATAAAAAATTGTCTCGTCCAAGGCCCGACGGTACTGGGTATTGACCGCCTGGAACTGTTCACCATTGCGCTTTTCCCGGCGGAACATCTGGACGACCGTAATGCCGAGCATATTCTCTTGCAGGATACTATTGAGCGTCGAAAGCTCCTCGCGTACCCGGAAGTTAGCCCGTCGGTAGCCCTGTTGGAAAAAGAGGACAATTAGGGCAATCGGGATGAGGAGCGCGGCTAGGACCAAGGCCAAGTCCCAGCGCAGGACCAACATAAAACCCAGCACCACCACAATCGAAACCAAGTCACTCAAAATCCCCACCGCCCCTGTGGAGAATACATCCCCCAAGGCTTCGACATCGCTGGTCAACCGGGTGATGAGCTTACCCACAGGCGTGCGGGAGAAGTAGGCCGAGGAGAGCGACAGGACGTGGGTAAAAAGACTCTGGCGCAGGTCAGCGGTGATATTTTGCCCCGCCTTCTGGAGGATGAAGCCCTGGGTACCGGTCAGAACCAATTGGACGACCAGACAACTTACTAGCAGGATCACCGATTGTGGTAGTTGCGCCAAGTCTCCCTTCAGCGCACCGTCTAGGGCATCTTTGAGGATGAGCGGCTGGACCCCGGAGGACACGGCGAGGATAGGCAAGAGGACCAAGGCACTGACGAGGAGCTTATTTTGACGACGGATGTAGGGCCAGAGGTTGACAATTAGGTTCCGGTCCTTCGCTAAACCCAAATCCATGCATAATCCTCTACCGTCATGATCCCAGGATAGGCGACTTCACCAGCGGCCCGACGGCCTTATGTTAAGAGCTCGTAACACGTAACTCAAAGAAATGTAACGTTGCTGACAGTGATTAGGCCAAAGGATTGTACTTTTAGATAACTCGCCTTAGAGGTCCAGCATGTCCCTTTCCCCGAACGACGAAGATTTCATGGGTATTGACCGTTTCTTCCAAGAAGCGGTGTATCACGCCCATACGGACCTAAATGCCGCCTCCGCTATTGAAGTGGAGCTTTATGAACATGAGCATATGTACCCCACCTTTGCCCAAGTCGCCCGTACTGCCGGAAACCTGGAAGTCGCCGCGATGTTCGAGGCCATTGCCCGTGAAGAGCATGACCATGCCGTTTTGTTGCAGGAACTCTACCCCCTGCTCGAAGTGACCGATACCCCCGAGACCCTGGAAGCCAAGCGGTTGGTGGAGCAGATCCAGACCCAGATGGAAGTGGTCGCTAGTGACCCCCGTGGCCTGCGTCGTGCCCTAGAGACCGCCCTCGAAGTCGAATCCATTGAAGCAACCAAGACCTATCCCGCCTTCGCCGCCTTGGCTCGTCAGCAAGGTAAAGAAGATGTGGCCCACGCTTTTGACGAGATTACCGCCGCTGAAACCCGCCACATGAAGTGGGTCCAACGCGCCTTGGAGAATCTCTGCCCGGTCTAGCGTTCAACGTCTGAACATGAGCCGTCCGCCTGGGTGACTGGGCGGACTTTTTATACAGAGAATCATCAAAAGTATCGAGATGAACATTTTTTTGAGCCGGGGCGTCCTATGGTGCTTTTAGTGTGGGGATTGACTGATGTGGGCTAGATGTGGTGCGGGATTATTATTACTGGTATTGGCGAGTGTTCCGGTACAGGCGGGGCCGTTATGGGAGCAATTACAGGCCAAATTTAAGCAGCACCGCATCAACCCGGCCCTCCAAGGCGTTTTGATCCTGGATGCCGAGGGGAATATTATTGAGAGCCATCAAGCCACTGCTCCCTTACCCGCTGCCTCCATTACTAAGCTTGCTACTACTCTCGCGGTTCTTGATTACTGGGGTCCAGACCATCAATTCATGACCCGGCTTTATGCGGGGGGTCCGGTCGTGGCTGGTGTGCTCCAGGGCAATTTGTATGTGCAGGGCGGGGCGGACCCACTTTTTCTTTGGGAAGATGCGTTCCGGTTGGGGCAGCAGTTGCAGCAATTGGGTATCCAACGAGTCCAAGGGGACTTGGTGGTCATCGGGCCGTTTTGGATGAATTTCACCACCGATAGCCTAGTTAGTACCCGGAATCTACGACTAGCGCTAAACTCGCGTCAGTGGAGTGCGACCCTCCGCAAACGCTACCAAGGCCAAGCCACCGCTAGCCAACCGCCTACGGTGACCGTGGCGGGAGTACGCCGGATGGAGACTTTACCGCTTTTAGGTGAACCCACGGTGGTCTATCCATCCTTACCGCTCTGGAAGATTGCCAAACGAATGAACAGTTACAGTACGAACCCCTTGGCCCAGATGCTGGGCGCGGTAGCAGGGGGACCGGGCCTGATGAACCAACGTTTACAGGCGGCCTATCAACTCGCGCCCCAGGGTTTGCAGTTGCGCGTGGCCTCGGGGTTGGGTCGTGAAAATAAAATCTCACCCCAAGCGGTAGCGGCTCTCATCGGCGGTTTAACTAACCGGATGCAGCAATCGGGCCGGACCTTAGCTGACGTGATGGCGGTCAAGGGAGCGGACCCCGGCACCCTGGAACAACGGATGATGCCCCTGGGGGTGGTTGCCAAGACAGGTACGCTCAATGGAGTCAGTTGTCTGGCTGGGGTGATTGAGACGAACCAGGGACCGTTACGGTTTGTTCTGCTCAATCAAGGTCCGGTGAGTCTGTTACGCAAGATCCAAGACTGGTTCCTGCAGGGAGTCCAGCAGCGTTACGGCAAGCCAGAAAGTACACCCTTTATTAGTGATGGGTTTGTAGACCAGCGCGTCATGGTAGCCCCGGCCCAAACCGAAATCCTCTCTGGTAGTACCGGTTTGCTCGCGCCTTGAGCCTAGGATGGAACGGTGATAGGAAACGATTATGACCACGCTCGCGCTTGAACGCCTTGGGGAACAACGGATAGTTTTAACTGATGTGAGTTGGCAAACTTTTCAACAGTTGGTCAAGGAGTTGCCTCAGCAACGGAATACACGATTGGCCTATGCTCAGGGAGTTTTGGAGTTCATGAGTCCCCTCGATTTACATGAAAAGATTAAAGATTTATTAGTCATACTGGTTAGGTTTTGGGGACTGGAGCGGGATTTGGTGATAGAAGGTTTGGGTTCTTGGACGATGCGCCGTGAGGACCTGGAGCAGGGTGTCGAGCCGGACGGTTGTTTCTATATCCAGAATGCACCCCTAGTTATTGGACGCAGCCCCGACTTGAACCAAGTCCCGCCCCCTGATCTAGTTATCGAAGTAGACATCACTAGCCCTTCCACCATCCGGCTACCGATTTATCAAGCCCTCGGGGTCCCGGAGGTCTGGCAGTGGCAGGGTTCACCCGGCGAATTAATTGTTTTGCATCGGACGGATGAGGGTTATCAACGTCAGGATTACAGTCAAGTGCTGGTGGATTTTCCGGTTGCACAACTGACCGGACTGGTCCAGCAGAGTCTGCAACTGGGACAGTCGGCGGTCTTGCGTTCGTTTCGGGACAGTTTACGTCGTGGCGCGTTGCCAGCGTCTGAGGTAGCCACTAATCTGCTTGCGATGAACCAGGATGTGGAGCGTGATGAAAGCTAAGAACGTGTAGGCCAGCCAGCCATGAACATTTCCCGCAAGCTCAGCTAGGGGTTTGTTGGCGGCAAAGAGATCCGGTAGGGGAAGGCCAAAGAACGCCACCGAACGACCCGCTGTATTGGAGTAAAAATAGCCACTCAAAGGCACAAAGACCATAAATAGATACAGAGAGCCATGCAGCAGAGCCGTGGAGAGCCAGTTCTTGCCCTGGACCGGATTGGTACGCAGGACTGCCACAATCCGGGCCGTCAGCAAAAACATGACGAGGACTCCCATAGACTTGTGAAAAGCATAGTAACTACCCCGTTCCGTCGCCGCTGTGGGTAACCCAGTCATATAAATCCCAGTGATAAATAAAATCGTGAACGCCGCCGCCATCACCCAATGCATAACCCAGAGTTGTTGACGCGCCACAACCGGCTCTTCCATATAAGTGGTGAACAGCTAAATTTAATTCGAGAAAGCTGCTAACAGCCTA
>NZ_JAAXLT010000007.1 GCF_013285555.1 Candidatus Cyanaurora vandensis
AGGTGTACCATCAAAAGCGGTTCCATTCAGTGCTGGGGTATCTACCGCCAGCGGAGTTTGATAGGCTCCGTGGCCGAAGGCCATGCAGAAACAACAAACCGCTTAACTGCCGTCTCAATACTGGGGTTCACTACATTGATTCGTTGGGACGGTATACTGCAAGAACCTGAAAAATCTTGTAACTTTTACAACTGCCTGCTTTGAAGCGTGTCTTGAAGGCTCGACACTAATTTTCAAAAGAGACAGAGGATTTTGCAAGGTACAAACCCTACACTTACCCAATCAAGATGCCCTATACCCACGGCGGGGTTGCCCACTATTACGAGTTTCAGGCCACGCGCCCGGAGCGTCCAGTTCTGGTTTTTGTCCACGGCTGGGGCGGGTCGTCACGGTATTGGCAGTCTACGATGACCGCGCTGAGCGAAGAGTTCTCCTGTCTGGTCTTTGATTCACGGGGCTTTGGGCGGACAGCGGCGGATACGGGGCGCGACTTCACCCTGGAGACCTACGCTGAGGACTTAGACCAACTGTTGACGGAGTTAGGGATTGAAAAGATTTACCTCAATGCCCACTCCTTAGGTGCCTCCACAGCGGTCCTTTTCGCCAACCGCTACCCCGCACGGGTAGAGAAGCTTGTACTCACTTGCTCGGGAGTATTTAACTATGAGCCGGTGTCCTTCAAGCTGTTTCATATCGTCGGGGGCTGGGTGGTTGCTTTTCGGCCCCCTTGGTTCACTAAGATCCCCTTGGCGCACCGGGCTTTTGAACAGCGGTTTGTCCATCGCGCCCTACCCGAAGCAGATTCAAGGGAATTTCTGGCGGATTTTGTTCTAGCGGACTACGGGGCAGCCCTAGGGACGATGCTGGATGCAGTGAGTGAAAAGGCGGCCCGGATTATGCCGGGGGCGTTCAGTCAACTGACAGTACCGACGTTACTGATTGCCGGTCAGTACGACAAAATTATCCCGGTCGCCATGGCCCGAGCCGTTGTGCCCCTCAATCCACAAGTCCGACTTGAGGTCATGGCTAAGTGTGGACATTTCCCGATGTTGGAACAGCCCCAGGTATACCAGCAGTTACTGTTGAATTTTTTGCAGGCAACAGATCCGATTATAGCTTGAACGGTGTTACCGTGGGTTCAATCAGCGAGGGATTTATGCAGGACAAGCGGATAGCAGTATTGCTGGTCGGGTACGGCGAAGTCGAAGACTATCGTAACTTTGCCACTTATAACGAGATGGCCCTGCGCCTGTTGACAGCGAAATTCTTGCAGATCCCGAGCTTTGCTTACCGTTGGCTAGGCAAAATCCTGGCTGGCTCAGACCGCCGCGAGTGGGGCGGACAGGGAAATTTCCAGTCTCCCCACAACGAGATCTTTGAGGCGCAACGGGCTGGCTTAGCCGAACAACTCCAGGAACGGTTCGGCGCACAGGTCCAAGTCTTCAAAGCCTTCAACTTCTGCGAACCCCACTTGCCCGAACAGGTCCTCGCCCAGATCCGCGCCCAGGGGTTCCGCCGGGTCCTCATCTATCCGTTATTGGTGGTGGATTCGGTTTTTACCAGTGGACTCGCCCTTCAACAGGTCAATGCGGCCTTAGCCCAAGAGGACCGCTGGCTTGAAGAGATGCGCTATATCCCGTCTTTTTTTGAACGACCGGATTACCATCAGCGGCTAGCCGGTTACGTCAGTGATCACCTCGAACGGATTAGCAAAACCCACCAACCAAGCCGGATCGGTCTGGTCCTGATGAACCACGGTTCGCCCTACAAAGTGAAAGGTTTCACCACGGGGATTGAGGAGAGCCAAGCCCTCTACGAACGAGTCCGCGCCCTGCTCATCCAACGTTATCCGCTCATCTCGATTGGCTGGCTCAACCACGAGACCCCCGGTCAATGGACGATCCCTGATGTGGAGCAGGCTTCACGCAATCTCCTGGAAGTCGGGGCCAGTACCCTGGTCTATTGCCCGATTGGGTTTGTCACGGAGAATCACGAGACCATTTTGGATGTGGGCTACATCACGCGCCGCTTTGAGCAGAAAGGCATCCCCTGTCATCGACTCGACTGCCTGAACGCTGATGCTGAATTCCTCCGGTTACTCGCTGACTGGAGTGAGCCCTTGGTCCAAGATTTACTCCGCGCCGAAACGCCCATGTCCCGTCCGGCCTATGCCTTACCCACTAGTTTAGAAAGCTTAACTTAAGGATAATTGTGCTTGGCCTGCCCAGCTCTGAGCCTACTGCCCCCGGTCCAAAGCCCCATCCCCGGCGTTAAAAGCCTGCTTAACAAGGTGAAAAGCCCCGTCCACTGAGCAATAAGCTAACTGTAATCGTCCCAATAACTCTACTTGGGTCATCTTGACCCAGGTCCCAAAGAGTTTCCTTAATGTGTTCTTAAATTTCAAGCTGAATACTAGAGAGTTAATCTGACGAGAATTCACTCATGCGTTTCTTTCGCCTGGGCCTGTGTGCCACGCTTTTTTTGACAGCGGCAGTCCACGCCGCGCCCCAGTTTGCCCCTACTGGGACCTACGATACGGGCCTGGGTGAGAATGGAGCCGAGATTGTTGATGTGCGTGGGAATGTCGGGGTCTTGACCAACGCCGGGAACCGCAGTGTGGATGTGCTGGATCTGACGAATCTCCGGGCGATTACCCTCACCCAGCGCGTCCCTCTCGTGGATACGACCCGTACCCTCAACTCCGCTGCGATTCATCCGACCCAAGATTTTTTCCTGGTGGCCCAGGGCGATAGTAGCCCGAGCGTGATTGGGGCGACCGGGACGGTCAGTGCCTATCGGCTCTCGGATGGAGCTTTTTTGACCAGTGTGCCCGCCGGAATTTTACCGGATTCCATTGATATTGCCCCTGATGGCAGCTATGCTGTCGTGGCGAATGAGGCCGAGGGCGAGACTATCGGGGATAACGGCGGAGCGGGGAGCTTGACGGTGATTGCCCTGAGCGGTTGTACGGCTACGAGTTGTGTCCTTACTGAGACCCAAGTTCCCCTCCCGTCCCAGACTGGGACACCGGGCTTCTCCACTGGGCGTACCGATGATGCGGCTCGTCTCGCCGTAGATAATACCCCCGGTACCTTGGAGCCGGAGACCGTTGGTTTCTCCCCCGATAGCCAATATGCCTTGGTCAGTCTGCAAGAAAATAATGGCGTGGTGCGGGTACGCTTGTCGGACTTGAATCTGACGTTTTTTGGATTGGGGCAGGTGAATCACTTGGCGGATGTCTCAACCAGTGACGGCTACCAACCCGTCACACCCTACACCCAGTTCCGGGAACCCGATGGCGTGGTTGTGACGCCTGACGGGAAATATTTCGTGGTCGCCAACGAGGGGGACACCCGCAATGGCGCAGCCAGCAGTGATATCCGGGGTGGACGGACCTTGAGTGTGTTCGATAGCAATACCGGAGCTTTCGTGGGGGATACCGGGAGCCAGCTAGATGACATCGCCAATACGCGGGGGATCTATCCTGACTCGCGTAGTAACCGGGGTGGTTCAGAACCCGAAGTGCTGGATGTGACCCAGTTTGCGGAGCGGACCCTAGCGGCGGTGGGCCTGGAACGAGCCAACGCAGTGGCCTTGGTGGATATTACGAACCCGGCTTTCCCGGTGGTGGTGGACCTGGGCTTGACCGGGACCGGGCCAGAGGGCGTGAAATTTGTCAACCGGGGGGATTTGCTCTATGTCTTGACGGCTAACGAAGTCAGCGGGACGCTCACAGCCCTGCAAGTCCGTTTGGAAAAGGGCGATTTTAACCTAGATAACAGTGTGGACCTACTCTGGCGCGACACGACCACGGGCGAGAACGCGCTTTGGTTCCTGCAAGGGACGACCTTGACCAATGGGGTCTTTGTGCCACCGGTGACGGACCTCGCCTGGGAAATCCGGGGTACGGCGGACTTCAACAATGACAGTCGCGCCGATATCCTCTGGCGTAACCGGACCACGGGCGAGAATGCGGTTTGGTTCATGGACGGGGCGGTGTACCTGGGGGCGGCTTTGTTGCTAAGTGTGACCGATCCCAATTGGCAGATAGGCGGGACCGGGGACTTCAATGGCGACGGTGGCCCGGACCTGCTCTGGCGCAACCAAGCCACGGGGGAGAACGCAGTTTGGTTCCTAGACGGGACCTTCTACGCGGGGGCGGCCTTGTTGCCGAGTCAGCCCGACTTGGGTTGGGCGATTGTGGGGGCGGGGGATTTTGTGCGCGATGGTAAGACCGATATCCTCTGGCGTAACCAAGTCACCGGGGCCAATGAGGTTTGGCAGATGAACGGGGTGACGTTTGTAGGTACTTTCCCGGTGCCAGCCGTCACGGACTTGACCTGGATCATTGCCGGGAGTGGGGATTTCAACAATGACAGTCAACCGGACATCTTCTGGCGCAATACCGACGGGACTAATGCGGTCTGGCAGATGAGCGGGACCAGCTACGTCACCGCTTTACCGCTAGACTCCCTCGGGGCGACTTGGCAGAGTGGCGGTCCGCGCTAACGACGGGTGGTGGGGACCGGGAGGTTGAAAAAGAACTGCCGGTCCTCCACTTGGTCATAGCCAGTAATGAGCGGTAAACGGCACTGGGGGATGACTTGGACATCATAGAGTTCTTCCACATCCCCCTGGAACCGTAACGCTCCCTCCCAAAGTCCAGTTTTGAGGTTGACCACCTCGACACTACAGCGCAGGTCCTTGATTTTTTCCTCCACGGGCAGACCACCGAAGGTTTTCTTTTCACGGATCTTGGAGAGCCCCACAAAAGCATAGGGACCCGCAAACGCCAACCCACGCAAAAATCCCGGCAGGGTAATCATGGACTGAAACCCTAAACTATTGACAATGCCGAGCTCCCCAGTCCCGGAGGACAGTACCCACAGGTCGCCCTCGTAGCAGCGGGGCGAGTGGGGCATGGCTAAGCCCTCACAAATAACTTGGTTGGTGTTGATATCCATGACCACCCCGCCCGTGGCTTTGTTCTCGCGCCAAGCCCCGGCCTTATCCGTGGTTCCCAAGCAAGTGACATAGCGCGGACGGCCCGCCACCAAAGCGACCCCGTTTAGATGGCAACGGTCTTCTGCGACTAGGGCCGAAATGAAGTGTGGTTTCCAGAGCGGGATGAAGCTATGGTCCGGGCTCATCGTCACCAGACAATTAAAAGTACTGCTGACTACCACGACCTTGCCATCCATCATCACGACATCGTGGGCGGCGATATCCCCGGTGTAATGGGCGTACTGGGTCAAATACAAGTTGTCATAGTTCTGGTCTGGGAAGTAGCGGGGGATGAGTTGGGGAGCGCGGGTGAAGGACAGGATTTGGTTCTGGGTGGCAAGCAGAAGACCTCTAGGATAGACGTAGCAGCCCATAGCCCGCGTGTAGTTACGCCCGACGAGTTTAATATCCTCTCCATTGCTCGTGACTGTATAGACCCGCCCTGCCTGATAGGTCGTCACCAATAGTGAAATCCCTAACTGATGCAGGATCTGCGGGAAACTCAGGGAAAAATCAAAGCCTAAGGGGTCTTTAGCGGGTTCGTCGGCCTCGGGCGCAGCCCCAGGCACCTGGGTTTCTTCCGTCATCACAACACAGTCAACAGTGTTGCCCAATATAATTCACGGCGGTCCCGCCCCGCCACCGCTTCTACCCTTGCTCGCAAGAGCAGGATTTTGACGCTGACTCCGTGCGTATTTCCGGAGTGATGCAGACCGGGGTTCGTCACCAAGCCCAGAATCGCTGGTAAATGTAAAGCTCAGGCCCTGGGACATTCACAGAAGAAGTTTCTTTGTTCATAGACCTGCTCCAGACAACGTAGACCAGTATAAACAACCCCAGAAGTGTTGAATGTCGTTATAAAAGTTCATAAAGTGCGGCAGATTACGCCTGTCGCAGCTCGCGTGGGCACTTGCCTCAAGATTTCCCTCAGCCAAAAGGAATTCTTAACTTTCAACACTTCTGATCAGAAATTCATTGTCGAACTTGTTTTGATCAGCAGCCGAGGGGAGAGCAATTGCTTCTAAAATGTTGCTCTTAAGATGAGCCTACCCAGTTCATAATAAATAAAGGAAGGTAATGAACTACCCTCCTGAAACGTTAAAAGTACAAACTTAAGCGACTAACCCAGTACGGAGGGCACGAACCGCTGCCTGTGCCCGGTCATCCACACAGAGTTTACTGAGGATGTTGCGGACATGGGTTTTGACCGTGCCAACCGTAACGTAAAGTTTTTCCGCAATCCCCTGATTACTGTTGCCTTGGACAATGAGTTCAAGGACCTCAAGTTCGCGCTTAGTCAAGGGATAGGCTTCCAACATCTCGGCATAATCGCCTTCTTCAGCTTGAATCGTGACGGTATCACGCCGACCAGGGGATGTACTTTTGAGTTGCTTAAGGACTTTACCAGCGATGGCTGGGTCAAGCCAAGAAACTCCCTCAGCGGTCACTTGCAGGGCACGGACCAAGTTCTCCTTAGCGATGTCTTTCATGCAATAGGAATCAGCACCCGCTGCAAACGCCGCCATCACCGTCTCTTCCATGTCCTGGAGGGTCAAAATTACCACGCGAATCTCGGGATGATTCGTTTTAATCTCTTTAGTCACCTCAACCCCGTCAATATCGGGTAAGCCGATATCCACAATGGCAATGTCTGGTA
>NZ_JAAXLT010000095.1 GCF_013285555.1 Candidatus Cyanaurora vandensis
CAGGCAAGCAGGGTAGGGGAGCAAGAATTAAAAAGCTCTTCTGCCTTTTCTACTGCCTTGGTCCCCCGTTCACGGGGCGGAGGGGCGGCTGTTGGAGAGCTATTTACACCTCAAACAGGTTTGCTATAGCAGGATTAGTAATTCTTTCGTCTTTCCAGGATTGGCTATAGCTGTAGTTGAGGAAGCTCGGCGGCGGGGACAGTAGGAAGATGATACAGCCACTTGGGCCGACTCAGGAATGGGGTCCACCGGGAGTTGCGTGGCGGCTTTTTTGACCCAAAGAATGACGGTATGGTGGTTGACTCCTGTCACGCGCTCAAGGGCCCGAAAACCCAAGCCGTTGCGGTACATGGGTAATTGGTTGCCGTGGGATAGCCAATCGTTGCGTAGGACGCGACAAAGGGTCTACGGCAGTCTTTGCAGATAAAGCATTGTTGCCGTAGCGATGACCACTTTTACCGATGCGGGTGGCGGCCCATGGCGGACATTCCATTACTCCATTACATTAACAACTAAAAACCGCCCCAGTTACCCAGGACGGTCTTCGGATGGTCAGGTTTACAGTAACGCTTGGGCTTGCATAACAATGTTCTCCACAGTGAACCCGAATTCCTTCATGCAGGTACCGCCGGGAGCGGACGCGCCGAAGGTCTCGATGCTCACGTGATGGGCTGCATAACGACCCCAACCGAAGGAAGCTGCTGCTTCAATTGAGAGCCGTTTGGTTACAGCAGGCGGTAACACACTGTCCTTGTACTCCTGGCTCTGGTCCTCGAAGAGTTCCCAGCAGGGCATAGAGACGACGCGGACTTTGGCCTCGATTTGAGCCGCAGCGGTGACAGCTAGGGAAACTTCAGAACCTGTGGCAATCAAGATCAGGTCCGGGGTTCCTTCACAATCCACTAGCGTGTAAGCCCCCATCGCCACCGCCTCAATCGAACTCCCCGCCAGGTTGGGCACATTCTGACGAGTGAGGATGAGACAGGAGGGCGTATCGCGCTTCTCAATCGCCACCTTCCAACTACCAGAACTCTCGTTGCCGTCCGCCGGACGAAGGACTAGCAAGTTGGGCATCGCCCGGAGGGAGGCGATAGTTTCAACAGGTTGGTGGGTCGGGCCGTCTTCACCCAGCGCAATCGAATCGTGGGTCAAGATGTACGGTACCCCAATTCCCGCGAGAGCCGAAAGCCGCATCGCACCGCGCATATAATCGGCGAAAACCAAGAAAGTCGCGCCGTAGGGAATCACCCCTTTGTGCAAAACCATCCCATTCAAGATGGCCGCCATTCCATGCTCACGGACCCCGAAGCGCAGGTTACGGCCCGCGTAGTTGGTCTGTTGGTAATCAGGCAGGCCCTTGAGGTAAGTCATGTTGGAGTGGGCCAAGTCAGCTGAGCCGCCCATCAGTTCCGGGAGTACTTTGGCTAAGGCGTTGAGGCAGATGCCGGAATGGTTGCGGGTGGAGTTGGCCTTGTCCTCGGGTTTGTAGCTGGGGAGAGCATCAGCCCAACCTCCGGGGAGGGTCGTGCTGATGACCCGCTTATATTCAGCGGCGAGTTCTGGGAACTCTGCTTCGTACCGGGCAAAGAGTTCATTCCACTGGCTCTCGGCTTGGTTGCCTTTGTCCAAACCCTTGGCAAACTCCTGCTGGACTTCATCGGGCACATAGAACTTGGGTTCCAGGGGCCAGCCGAGGTTCTGTTTGGTCAAGGTCACTTCCGCTTCCCCTAGGGCCGCACCGTGTACACCTTCAGTTCCGGCCTTATTGGGGGAGCCGAAACCGATAGTAGTACGAATCTTGAGCAGACTGGGCTTGTCGGTGACGGCTTTCGCGGCTTCAATCGCCTGGGCAATCCCGGCTAAATCCGTGTTGCCTTCGCTGATGACTTGGACGTGCCAACCGTAGGCTTCATAGCGTTTGCCCACATCCTCGGTGAAAGATAGGGCGGTGTCCCCGTCAATCGAGATGTGGTTGTCGTCGTAGAGCATGATCAACTTGCCCAACTTGAGGTGGCCTGCCAAGGAAGCCGCTTCGGAGGCCACGCCCTCCATGTTGCAGCCATCGCCCAAGATGACGTAGGTGTAATGGTCCACAATCGGCAGACCGGGGCGGTTAAATTTCGTCGCCAAGTGCGCTTCAATCATCGCCATGCCGACAGCGTTTCCCACACCCTGACCCAGTGGCCCGGTGGTGGTCTCAATCCCGTCGGTCATGAAGTTCTCGGGGTGGCCCGGGGTCTTACTCCCCCATTGGCGAAACTGCATCAAGTCTTCGATACTCAGCCCGTAGCCCGTTAGGTGCAACAGACTATAGAGGAGCATCGAACCATGGCCCGCCGACAGCACAAAACGGTCGCGGTCTACCCACTTGGGGTTTTGGGGATTGTGTTTGAGGAACTGAGTCCACAGCACGTAGGCCATGGGCGCACAGCCCATCGGTAAACCCGGATGCCCCGAATTCGCTTTTTGTACTGCGTCAACGGCTAAGAAGCGGATCGAATTAATACACAGTTCGTCCAGCCGTTCGGTGGTCTTCTGGGTCAGTGTCGCCGTCATGGATACCTCGCGTGGAATGTTCAACTTGGGTCTAGTCTAGGCCGCTTGTTCGTACACTTGCCCGGTGAGCCGTTCGTACATCTGGCGCATCTTCAAACCAATCAATACCTGGAAGAAACCCGTCCCATCGTTAGAACCGGGGAATTCCGTACGCTTCAAGATGAGGCTCGCGAGTTCGCCATAGGTGCGCTCAGACGTGTTGCGTAACTTCTCTTCGAGGTTGTGCGCGTCCTTGGGATGAAACTCACCGTCAATCGAAAGGAAGGATACCTTCTCCTCGAAATACTGGTCGTGCCCGTAGCAGAAGGTCAACTCCGGGTCCGAGTTGCTAAACTTGGGCCGCCAACAGAGGTCAGAGATCGCCCGGTCAAAAAGGTAAGCCGGGTCGTAGTTAGATGTGCTTTCTTTTTGGACCAAGCGGGCCTTGACAATCTTGAATCCGCCTTCTTTTTCGGGCAACTCACTGGGCAGGATTTCGAGGATGACATCCGCGTGTTCTTTTTGCGGGTCAATGTAGGCACTGAAGTCGGGCCGACGGGACTCAATCGCTCTTAGTACGTCGTCGTAGGAGTGGCCCCGCTCCGCCATATCGCGCTGGATCTTCCACTGAATTTTGATGGTGTCACTCAA
Organism: Candidatus Cyanaurora vandensis; assembly: GCF_013285555.1. Taxonomy (GTDB): domain Bacteria; phylum Cyanobacteriota; class Cyanobacteriia; order Gloeobacterales; family Anthocerotibacteraceae; genus Cyanaurora; species Cyanaurora vandensis. Next base: position 3,187 of record NZ_JAAXLT010000095.1, read on the forward strand.
GTCAAAATATAGTTTAAAGTCCAGCAAATCGCGGACCCGTTCATCATAGAAAGGATGCAAGCCTTCAATGATGACAATTGGCGTGGGGACAATGCGCTCCGGTGGGTCAATCTCGCCAGTTTCATGATTGTAAATGGGTTTGAGGATGCTCTCGCCATTCTTGAGTTGGGCCACCTGCTCCGCCATCAAGTCAAAGTTGTTGGCCCGGGGATCGAGAGCGGTGATCCCGGTCACCTTGCGCTGCTTGCGGTCCAGACTATGGTAGTCATCCAGACAGATAGTCGTAATCAGGTCTTCACTGAACAGGTCGTGCAGACGGCGCAGAAATGTGGATTTCCCACATCCACTGTCACCCCCAACACCAATCAGAACAATCCGGTCCGGTTTCGTAGCCATGATGTCTCCCAATAGCAGGTGCGGCGAGATTTGCGGAGGCGCAAGCACATCGTACCAGGACTGCAACATTTGTTACAAGCTGGGCCGGTGGACGACTCATTATAGAGCCGAGTCGAGAATTCAGAGAGTTCCGCCGCTGATAATTTCTATTTCAGCAACGGGGTGGGGGACTATCCTGGGGATAACTGCTTTGGGGATTGATACGCATGGTTTCTCAATTGCTGAAGCCCAATCTGGGCAAAAACGAGCGTCTGCTGCGGCTAACGGGTGGGGTTCTGTTAATTTTGGCAGCCCTGTTGCTAGCTCCGACCCCCTGGAATCTGATGGGGAGCTTGGGCGGTCTGGCACTCATGGCGACGGGCGGGGCGGGTGTCTGCCTCGGCTATAAGATGTTGGGCATCGACACCAACAAATAGTGTAATCGGTTCAACTCGACTCCCTGTGTTCACACGGGGAGTTTTTGTTATCTAGGGCTTTGAGTAACTGGTACAGCGTGGTAATGCAGGGGGCAAGCTGTCCATGCAGTTTACCTTGACGCAGAGGATTGCCGAAAATGGCTTCTACTTCTAAGGGCCGTCCCCGGTCGTAGTCCAGTTTCATGCTGGTCTGGTAGGGCTGCATTTGGCGGGTATGGTCGAGCAATTGGGCAGTGAGTCCAGGGGGTAAAGGATGACCGACGGCTTGGGCGAGGTCTTGGACTTCAATCATCAAGGCTTCGGCAAGGGCACGACTGTGGGGATTTTCCATGATCGCTTGCGTCGTTGCTCCCAGGAGGACCGATAACCCATTAAAGGGAATATTCCATAGGAGTTTGCGCCATCTTGCCAGGGGTAAATCTGGGGTTAGCTGAACGGCAATCCCGGCCTGCTGCAAGATTTTAATGAGGGGGACCAGTCGCCCAGTCTCGCTGGCTAGCCAAGTGCCCAGGGTAATTTCGCCGTAGTCCAAATGATGGATATGCCCCGGCCCGACTTGGTTGGCGCAGAGGAAACACAGCCCCCCGACCACCCACTCAGCCCCCACCAAGTCAGCTAACCATTCCTCAGCCCCCAGACCATTTTGAAGGAGAACCGCGAGACCATCGGCTTTGAGGACTGGTGGGAGTAGCTGGAGTAGCAGGTGATTTTGCGTCGCTTTGAGGGCAATCAGGACCACATCACAGCGGGGCATAGCTCCGACTTGGTCATAGGCTGACACTTCGAGCGTAAAATCCTCGGTCTTCGTCGTCACCCGCAGCCCATGGTCACGCACCCAAGCGTAATCTCGGTGGACCAAAAAATGTACCTCTTGACCGGCTCGGTGCAGCATGGCTCCGTACAACCCGCCCACTGCGCCCGTTCCTAACACCGCAAACCTCATGGTCGCCACAGCTTTTGGAGCTTGGTCAAAAAGTTCACAGGCGGTGGTCCATACTCAGCGCGGGCGTGGGAGTACTTGGTGGAGGAGAGTAGTTGCCAGACGGGTTTACCTGCTTGAAGCCGTTGCTCGACGATGATCGGCACGCAGTCAAGAGCCTGATGAAGGCTGTACCAGAACAGGGGTTGGTCGGGTTGTTGCACAAGCACATTCGGGCCGCCCCCGCCTGGAGACAGGTCCGATTTTGGCAAATACTGACACGAATGGTCATGACTCCACTGAGGGGACACTCGTTTGAGTTTAGTCCTACCATGAAAGTAATGACATGGAGACCGGGCTTGTGGCAATACCCATGGGCTTTGCTCGTCGCTTTTTGCAGACTTCTATCGGACAGATGGTCTATTTCACCCAGGACACGGACCGACCGGAGACCTTGGTTTTCCTGCACGGGTTTGGTGGCGGGTCGTCTTCCTTTGAGTGGTCCCTGGTCTATCCCTATTTTACGGCTGGGTACCGCGTGGTGGCCCCCGACCTGATTGGTTGGGGGGAATCGTACCATCTGGAGCGCGATTACCAGCCCGATGATTATTTGCGCTCACTCCGAGAGTTTTTGGAACAGCAAGCGGGAGTGGTTACAGTGGTTGCCTCTAGTGTGGTGGCGGCCTGGGTGGTGCGGTTGGCAGCAGAATTCCCGCAATTGATACAACGGTTGGTATTGATGTGCCCGACGGGTTTATCAGATTTCGGCGAACCGTACAAAAATCCTTTTTTCCAGGTCGTCGCCGCCGTCCCGGGAGTAAATTGGCTTTTTTATCAACAGGGCGTGGCAAATCGGGGCACTATCCGGTACTTCTTGGAGGAGCGACTTTTCGCCCGCAAAGAACGGGTGACAAACGAGATGGTTGAAGCCTACTACGCCTCCGCCTCCCAGCCCCAGGCCGAGTTTTCGGCGTTTTCATTCCTCAAGGGCGACCTCTGTTTCGATCTCGCCCTGTGGCTACCCCGACTCCAGACCCCGACCGCAATATTTTGGGGAGAACGAGCGCAGTTCGCCGGACCCAAGCTAGGTCAACGGCTGGCCCAACTCAGCGAACAAGTCCGAGTTTTCACCGTCATCCCCGACACCGGCACAACCCCCCAACTAGAACGCCCCGCTTTAGTCTGTGCCCAGCTAACGCAAGCTCTCCCCAAGTTGTTATGAAGAGGCCCCTCCGCCCCATACCCTGACGGGCACAGGTAAATGGGGGACCAAGGCAGAAGAGCGCAGAGAGTGGACAGCAAGAGTCGGCTAGAGGACGGGGTGTAATGGAGAGCTAAGCTGTTCAAATAGCAGTTAAACCGGGTTAATTACTTTCCCGCCCTCACAGGCTGTTGGGGCTGTTGGGGATATTGTTTTGAAAGGAGAGAGCAAGCGTAACCCACCGCGCAGAAATCCTCCCCTAACCGAGAAAAGCCTAGGCCCAGCAATTAGCCCGAAGCATAGGGTATAAATGATCTCCTTACCCCAATCGCTATGTCCACTCCATCCCTCAACGGACACCGCACCCTACCCCCAC
>NZ_JAAXLT010000096.1 GCF_013285555.1 Candidatus Cyanaurora vandensis
GACCCGCACCGCCCGCCCGCTAATTGCCGCCAGTTTTGCTGACCGCGATATTGACCTCAACCGGGTCCGGCTCTTTGTAGACCGTGTGGAAGTAACCCGCCAATCCCGATTTGACCGCGATACGATTTTTTACCGTCCGACCACGGACTTGACCACCGGGACTCACCAAGTCCAAGTCATTGTTACAGACCGCCAGGGGAATCGCTCCGAAGAGTCCTGGAGTTTCGTGGTCATTCGGCCCTACACCACCTCAGCTTGGTAGCTTTGGATTCATTTTTTCGCTGTTGTCATCCCCCGTTTGTATAGACAAGTGGGGGTTTTTCATGAAAAGAGATCAACTTTCTAAAAACTGTGTATGCTTCTTAGTTGGTCCAGATGCAACTGAGTTCCAACCAGGATTTAGTTGCCCGTGGTTCCCTTACACCCGAGGCAAACCTTCATGTTGACAGCGCGCAATTTTACTAAATTGAGTCTTGCCCTTCTTGCCGTGCCTTTTTTGCTCTGGGCTCCAGTCCAAGCCCGTCCCATTCCTGAAAATCTCGGCTCCGGCCTCGAACGGCTAGTGCAGTGGCAACTCAATGGCCTACCCGCCGACCCCGAGGAAGCCCGTCTCGCTGAGGGTTTTCGTACCCTGGCTCAACGCGATGCGCAGGGACGGGTCCTCGTCAACATTCATCTAGATGGCAAACAAAAACTTCCTCAACTCAAGCGCAATGTCCAGGGCCTCGGGCTCAAGGTAGTTGCTGAGTCTGCCACCTACCGTAAGGGGGTCCTCAGTGCGTACCTGCCCCTAGAACAAGCCGTAACCGTGGCTCGATTAGCTGGAGTCCGCTCCGTCACCCTAGTGCCCAAACCTAAAACAAACGTTGGCCTGACCACGGCCCAAGGAACTGTTGTTCACCGCGCTGACCGCCTCAATACCCTCGGCTTCACGGGGGCGGGCGTGACTGTCGGGGTCCTTTCCGATAGCTACAACACCAACACTACTAAAACGGGCAGTGTCCTCATCAAAGCCGAGAACGATGTGGCCTCCGGGGACCTCCCGGGCACGGGCAACCCCCTCGGGAATACAACCCCAGTGGTGGTCCTCCAAGAACAACCCGGCGGGACCGATGAGGGACGCGGGATGCTCCAGATCATTCATGACACTGCCCCCAAGGCCAAGCTTTGTTTCGCCACCGCCTTCGTTTCCGATGTGGGCTTCGCGCAGAACATCTTGAACTTAGCGGACCCGGCCCTTGGTTGTGGGGCCCATGTGGTGGTGGATGATGTGATCTATTTCGCTGAACCGATGTTCTCCGATGGGATCATTGCCCAAGCTGCCCAACAGGTTGTAGACCAAGGCGCGAGCTATTTCTCGTCAGCCGGGAACCGCGCCAGTGCCGAGGGCTATAGTTCCACCATCCGGCTGGTGGATAATGCCACAGTCCGTGCTGGGTTACCCGGCGAAAACCTAAACTTCACCAATGTCCCAGCGGGGTTGACGGCTGGGGGCTTCCATGACTTTGATCCCGGACCCGCTGTGGTTATGTCGCAAGCGATGAGCGTGGGCGGACTGCCGGAGACCGTAACGATTTCCTTTCAATGGAATGACCCCTACGATGTGGGCGGGATCACCACGGATTACAACTTCTTGGTCTTCCGCGCCAACGGGAGCTATGTGGGGTCCCTCAGTGGTACCGCCAATAACTTTGCCACGGATCAATCCCTGGAGTTGATTGCCCTGACCGGGGGCCTCAATCCCCGTAGCCTTACGAAATACCAGATCGTGATTGCCCGCGCCAGCAACGATACCCCCGTTCCCGTAGCTGACCAAGTGCGCTACGTCATCTCTAGCTCCTTGGGCACGACGACGATTGATGAGTTCATCAGCTACACCACGCCCATTACCTACGGGCACAGTGCGGCAGCAGGGGCCAATAGCGTTGCCGCCTACGCTTATGACAGCGATTTCACGGGACCTGACTTCACCCCCGTCGTCGAAGGGTTTACCTCCCCGGGTCCTGTACCGATTTACTTTGACCGGGCTGGCAATCGGCTCGCTACCCCCGAAGTCCGCCAGAAACCGGACATGGCGGCGGTGGATGGCTTGAATACGACGTTCTTTCCCCCCGGCGGCTTGAACCTGACTGACGCGGAAGGCGATGGGTTCCCCAACTTCTTTGGGACCAGTGCCTCAGCCCCCCAAGCCGCCGCTCTAGCTGCTTTGTTACTCGACAAAGCCAATGGTGCCTTGACCCCCGCCCAGGTGAAACGCTATCTCCAAGGCAGTGGCCCCATCCACGACTTGAGTCCTAGTTTCAGTGAGGCTGTAGCGACGGTCGGCGGGACAACCGTGCGCGTTACCGCCACTGGAGATGGCAGTAATTTCGCTGCCGCTGACCCTAACTTCTTCAAAATCAGCTTCACCGGTACGGCGGGTCAGGAGTTGACCGACTTCAGCCTCAACCTCACTCCGAGTGGGCTAACTTTTGACACCAATGCTGATACGGGACTCCCCTTCACCACGGGGGTCATTGTGGGTGATGTCGGAGTGACAGGAGGACTCCTCGCCCCATCCCCGAGCCCAGAACTGGACTTGGCCTTCATCAGTTTTGACCCGAGTGATAGCGTGGCTTTCGGCGTGGACCGGGATGTTGCTGCTGTCAATAGTGGTGGCAACAGTGCGGATGCCTTAGTCGGGGCGACTTTTACGGCAACGGTGACGGGTTTGGGTGTCCTCACGGGGACTTTTATTGATGTTACTGGTAAAGGATTCTCCATCCTGGATGGGTATGGATTGGTGGATGCCCCGGATGCCTTGGTGTCGGTCCCGCCCTTTGCAGTACGGGCGGCGACTTGGCAGCTAGTCGGGACGGGCGACCTCAACAGCGACGGTCAAAAGGACCTGCTCTGGCGTAACTACACCACCGGGGAGAACGAAGTCTGGTTTTTCGATGGTTACACCTACCAGAGTGCCGCCCCCCTGCCCTCCGTCACCGACACGACCTGGCATCTCGTTGGCGCGGCGGACCTCACCAATGATGGTCAAGCCGACTTACTCTGGCGCAACTATCAAACAGGCGCAAATGCCGTCTGGCAGATGGACGGGACCACCTATGAGGAAGCTTTCTTCATTGGTGATGTCACCGACCCTGAATGGCAGTTGGTGGGGACAGCAGACTTCACCAGCGATGGTAAGACGGACCTAATCTGGCGCAATTATCAGACCGGGGAGAATGCTATTTGGCGCATGGACGGCTACACCTACCAGGAAGCCTATCTAATTGGCGCGGTGACGGACCCCAGACAACAACTCATCGGGGCGGGGGACTTCACCGGGGACGGGCAACCCGATCTCCTCTGGCGTGACACCACCACCGGGGCGAACTATGTCTGGCAGTTGGTGGGTTACACCTACAACGCAACCCTGGCCCTCAATGCGGTGGCGGACCTAGACTGGCAGTTGGTCGGGACGGCAGACTTCAGCAACGACGGCAAGACGGACCTACTCTGGCGCAACGTGGCGACGGGTGAGGATGCCTTCTGGTTGCTGGACGGTCTAACCTTTGTCAGCCCCATCACGTTGGGAACCCGCTCGGCGCAGTAACCGTTCTCAATTAATCCCCGTCCCTAGTGATAGTGGCGGGGATATTTTTGTGAATTAACCAGAAGGGTTCTCTGGCTTGAGAGTTTATGGAATTAGGGTTGAAGTAGGTGGGGCTTAACCAGTAAAGTCATGCGCTGTACTTCGGGTTGGTTATATTTCAAAAGTGCATGATCCCACAAGTTACTCGTGTTATCAAAACAATCCTGTGCAGGGGTCCCAGGTTGCCCATAGTGTAATGCACAAGTTGCCCATACTCTAAAATACCTTCTGTCACATCCCTAGCATCAGTATTCAGCACGAGCAACAGTTCTGGGCCGAGGGTCTGCTCGATTGGGAACACGTCCTGCAACAACAGCACGCCATCTGATTAAGGGGTGTGGAGCGGTCCCGACGACGCTTAGCAGCGCGTGATGTATCCTACTTCACTCAGCGTTTACCCCGCAACCAACTCTGGCGACTCTTCCTTGAGTTCTGGCAACACTTGGTCTATCTCGATATTGAGACGACAGGCTTACGGTCAGCCCACGACCACATCACCGCCATCGCGCTCTACGACGGACACCAGATTAAGACCTGTGTCTGGGGTTGTAATCTTGCCCAATTCCCCATAGATATCCACCAGTGATGGTCTGCTTCTCTAAAAAGGCCGCCCCCTTTATTCGTGAACGACGCTGGCATTCACGCCAACAAATTAGTGAGCATGGAGATGGTTCCCTGACGCTGCACATGGAGGTCCCGGGGTTAGCCGAAGTGAAGCGGTGGGTCTTGGGCTACGGGAGCGATGCAGTTGTAGAGGGACTGGAGGAGCTAGTTGCCATGGTGCGCGAAGAGGTGAAAGGCTTGATAAGTCAGTGGGGCTGATACCCTTGGTGCCCTTGACGCGTGGGGCGATGGAGCCGTTGTTGAGCCGGAGCCTGACCGCTTTACGCCAAGGAATGGAACCAAACCAAGAGTACGGGGTAGTTGGTGGGGGTAACGGCCTTGCTCGCGACCTTACGATTTAAGCGAGGGGATGTACGAGAGTTCTTCAGGAGGCGCGAGACGATGAGTTTACTTACTGAAATCCCATTATTTGAAGAGTTATTCCAAGAGGTGATGCAGGAGCGATTGCTTGCCGCTATCGAACAGGCGAAAGCTGAAATAGCGCAACAGATGAAAGCTGAAGTGATGCAACGGCTGGAAGCTGAGCAAAGGGCTGAACGCCTAGCTACTCGGCTACGGTAGGAATAACTTTACAATGTGAGGAAAACTATGCGGATCGGCGTTGACCTAGGGGGTACCAAAATTGAGGCTCTAGCCCTCAATGAGCAGGGGCAAGAACTATTTCGCCGTCGCGTCAGTACGCCCCAGCAGGATTACCCAGGGACAGTCCAAGCAGTAGCTGACCTCGTGCGGAGCCTAGAAGTAGAGTTAGGACAAGTAGGCACCGTCGGCGTAGCGATGCCGGGGACCCTCTCACGGTCTACAGGCCATGTCAAAAATGCCAACTCAGTCTGGTTGAATGGTCAGCCCTTTGACCACGACCTAAGCTCCGCCCTCCAACGCCCAATCCGGCTCAGTAATGATGCAAACTGTTTCGCTTTGTCAGAGGCGAGCGACGGGGCGGCGGTGGGCGTGGGGGTTGTCTTTGGGGTGATCCTAGGTACGGGCACCGGCGGGGGGATAGTTGTCGGGGGGCAAGTCCTCACCGGACCTAACGGGATTGCGGGCGAGTGGGGCCACAATCCCCTACCCTGGCCCACGAATCAGGAGTGGCCCGGTCCCCCCTGTTACTGCGGCAAAACTGGCTGTATTGAGACTTTTTTGAGCGGGCCGGGGTTCGCCCGTGACTACCATGAGACGGGCGGCGAAGCCCTCACCGGGCCGGAGATCGTCCAACGCTCAGAACAGGGTGAGACTTTAGCTGAACTGACTTTAGTCCGTTACCAGAGTCGGCTCGCCCGTGCCCTTGCCAGTGTCATCAATATCCTTGATCCCGATGTCATTGTCCTCGGCGGCGGGATGTCCAACATCACCCGTCTCTACACCCAAATTCCCTATCTCTGGGGACCCTATGTTTTCTCAGACCGGGTAGATACCCGGCTCGCCCCGGCGAAACATGGGGATGCCAGTGGGGTCCGGGGGGCGGCTTGGCTCTGGCCTACTTAGGTAAACTCTGTGGTATGGTTTATGATTGTACCTTAGTGCTTCTAAGGTTTACGGAGTCCCCATGCAACGGTACGAGGCCATGTATATTTTGCGCCCCACCCTCACCGAGGAGGAGTTGGAGGCAGCGGTGAACCTTTTTGAGCAGACCCTACGCAATCAAGGTGTAGAAGAATTGTTGGTGGAGCGGCGCGGCAAACGGCGGTTGGCCTACGAGATCCAGAAAAACAAAGAAGGCATCTACATCCAGATGAACTACCAGGCCAACGGCCCGATCAACAGTGAATTAGAGCGGGCTTTCCGGCTTAACGAACAGGTCCTGCGTCACTCTATCTTTCGGGAAGAACCGTGAACAGTATTGTCTTGATGGGTGAGGTTGCCAACCGCCCCGAGTTGCGTGAGACCCAGGAGGGGTTAGCCCGCACTAACTTTATCCTGCGTTACCCGTCTACCAAACCCGATGAACCGGAGTTCCAAGTCCAAGTGGTTGCTTTCGGAAATTCCGCAACTGAGGTCGGTGAACTGGTCCAAGGCGACCAAGTGACCCTCGAAGGCCGCATTCAGATGAATAGCTTCACCCGCCCGGACGGAACTCGCGAAAAACGGGCCGAAGTGATTATCCGCCGCTGTCATGTCCTCCACAAAGCCGGGGGCGTTCCTCTATCACCGCCTGCCAATCTACCCCCCTCCGTGCCACCGCCGCCTCGGGCGATGACCACGCCGACGCGCACCGTTCCTAGCCGTCCACCTGCCACCACGGCCCGTCCTCTAGGCGACTTGCCCCCTCAAAACGAGGATATTCCTTTTTAATCAATTCAACCAAACTGAAAAGGGGGCCCTTGAGCCCCCTTTTTCATCGCTGTATCGTCGCTAGCTCGACTGTGCCATGGGAGCAGAGCGGGTGTTTCGGCGGGTCAGGGTATTGAAGAGCATTTGACCGATGGCTTTGACCAGACTGCCTTCGAGTTCCTGGAAGAGCTTCATGTTGTTCTGGAAAGAACCGTTGGCCTCAATGACGATGGCGGCGACTTGCGCCTCTGTAAGCGGTAGGTCATCCAGCATTTGCCGGTAGTTGGCCTTGAACTGTTTCTCATCCGGGATGCCCTCGAAGCGGTAGAAGGCTGTCCCCACGCCATCACTGAGATTCATCCCGCGCTCAGCAATCCCTTTGAGGATTTGACCGCCAGAGAGGTCGCCCATATAACGGGTATAGCAGTGGGCAATCAACAGCACGGGGTCGGTGTCGCTGAGTTGACGGATACGGGAAACGTAGGCTTGGCAGGCCAGAGAGGGACTGACTTCACGGACCCAGGCGGGACCGTAGTAGTATTGCAGGTCCTGGGCTAAGCTCTGTTTGCGAAAAAGCACAGGCTGGTGGAGAGGGGCAAGAACCGGGTGCTGGCTATGGCGTTCGAGGCTCTCTTCGAGGGCACTGTACACGAAGTAGAAATTCGCTAGGAGTTTGCGGTAAGAATTTTTCTCCACCACGCCCTTCAAAAAGCATTTGATGAAATCCGCACTCTCCGCCAGGGTATGGGCTTGGCGCGTCCCTTCACGAAGCTGCAACGCTAGTTGCGTCGGCATAGAACCTCCTTGTCAAGAATCTTGAGGCTGTTGCGAACAGCACACTCTAGTAGGGTAGGGCATTTAAGCGAGCCCAGTTGTTAAAAATCTTTGCAAGAGGGCGATTTGTAAAGTGGAGGCACTTCGGGGCACGATAGTAAGTAAGAATTTTCATATCCCATGCAATCCATCACCTCTGAACCTACCACCGCCACCCGTCCCGCCAGTCTCGCCCTCGCCGTCCAGGGTCTAGGTAAACAGTATCGCACCGGGTTTTGGCTGAATCGGCGGGTGGATTCGCTCAAGGATTGTACGCTCTCCGTCTATCAGGGCGAGACCTTTGGCCTATTGGGTCCCAACGGGGCCGGGAAAACTACCCTCATGAAAGTCCTCCTGGGGATTGTGCCGCCTACCACGGGGAGCGGGACCGTCTTGGGTCAACCCTTGGGCGACCAAGAAGCCAAAAAACAGGTGGGCTACCTACCAGAGAACCCCTACTTTTATGAATATCTGAGTGGTACGGAAGTTCTGGTCTTCACAGCTCGTCTTTTTGGCTTGGACACCCACACTACCCGCGCTCGTATTCCTGAGCTATTAGCTCAAGTCGGTCTCTCGGAAGAAGCCGGGGCTAAGCAACTCCGTAAATATTCCAAGGGGATGCTGCAACGGATTGGGCTGGCGCAGGCCTTAGTCAACAACCCACAATTGGTTTTCCTGGATGAACCGATGTCGGGGCTAGACCCGATGGGCCGCTTCCAGATGCGCGAGTTAGTCCTATCGCTCAAACGCCAGGGTAAGACCGTTTTCTTCAACAGCCATATCCTCTCCGATGTCGAGCAGATCTGTGACCGAGTGGGGATCTTAGCCCAAGGGGAGCTCGTAGCCCTCGGTAGCCTAGATGAACTCCTGGGCGTGAAGGAGACCTATCACGCCCATTTCCGTTGCCCAGACCAGACGGTGACTGCCTACTTGACGGACTTAGAACCCTTGGGCGATAGCTGGCAGGGCGTCTTAAAAGTAGACCCGGCCCAATTCCTGAACGAGTTAACGCAAGCTGGCGGCGTTTTATTGGAGCTCAAGCTCCAGCGGCCTAGTCTAGAGACCTTCTTTGTCGAGCGAGTGGGCAACCGGGCTACACCGCGTTAAAAAAAGCACCGGAGCCATCCCCGGTGCTGCATAGAACTTTAGGAGTTTCAGGAACCTTTTAGCCCTTCACCTAACACGAAGCGGGCAAAGCGACGGACTTTGATATTCTCACCAACTTTGGTGATGGTCTGGCTGATGAGCTCATCCACGGTGATTGCCTGGTCCTTAATGAAGGGTTGGTCCAGGAGGCAGCGTTCCTTAAGTAGCTTCTCAATCCGGCCTTGGACAATCTGAGCGCGGATCTTTTCGGGCTTCTTGGCGAGGTCCTCGCGGCCCATCTCAATGTCACGCTCCCGTTCCTGGACGGCTTCCGGGACATCCGCCACACCGATATATTCCACGTTGGGGCAAGCCGCGACCTGCATGGCGATACTGCGGACCAACCCCTGGAAGATTTCACCCCGCGCTACAAAGTCCGTCTCGCAGTTGACCTCGACCAAGACCCCGACCCGGCCCCCGGTGTGGATGTAGGAACCGACCAGGCCCTCGGTGGCCTGCCGAGTGGCCATCTTCTCGCCCTTGGCGAGGCCCTTTTTGCGGAGGTATTCCTTGGCTTTTTCGACGTCACCCCCGGACTCGGTGAGGGCTCTTTTGCAGTCAATCATCGAAACGCCCGTCTCTTCGCGCAGTTGCTTGACGAGTTGGGCTGTTACTTCTGCCATGTGCGCCTCCCCTTATTCTTCTTCATCGTCCGTATCTAGCCCTGGGATCTCCACGGCCTTAATATCAAACAGTAATTCCTTCTCTGGGCTCTCAACGTCCATCACAGCCTCGGGTTCCTCGGCGGTTTCAATGGCCCCGTGCCGTCCTTCAATGATGGCATCGGCTAGACGACCCACAATCAACCGGATCGAGCGGATCGCGTCATCGTTGGCAGGGACCCCCACATCCACCATCTCGGGGTCACAATTAGTGTCGAGGAGCGAGACAATCGGGATACCCAGGCGACGGGCTTCCATGACGGCGTTGTATTCGCGCTTCTGGTCCACGATGAGCAGGATATCCGGAAGACGGCGCATATCCTTAATTCCCCCCAGGTATTTCTCCAGGCGGTCCAATTCTTTACGCCGGGTGGCGGCCTCTTTTTTGGGCAACCGGTCGAAGAGACCACTCTTCTCCATGGTGATGAGATCCTTGAGACGGTCTACCCGTGAACGGATCGTGGCCCAGTTGGTGAGCATTCCCCCCAGCCAGCGTTGGTTCACAAAGTACATCCCACAACGAGAAGCCTCTTGAGCAATCACCGTCGCTGCCTGCCGTTTGGTCCCGACGAAGAGGATCTTCTTGCCCCGGTCAGCTTCCCCCTTGAGATAGGTAAAGGCGCGTTCAAGGTAGACTGCTGTCTGGGTCAAGTCAATGATGTGGATACCATTGCGGGCCGTAAAGATATAGGGCCGCATTTTGGGACTCCAACGCCGGGTCTGGTGCCCGAAGTGGACCCCCGCCTCCAACATTTCAGCGAGTGAAACAATACCCATGGTTTTTCCTTATCGGGTTCGCCTCCCCCCGGCAGCCAATGGACCCGATAGGCCGGAGGTGTGGAATTTGTGCCTTAACTAGGATAACACGGGCTACTTAAAAAATTGGTACGGTATCGTTTTGTCAAAGTTAGAAATATTAAGCAAGTTACGCCGCTAACTCCCAATCTAGGCTAGAAAAACATCTATAGTTAGGGCAGATACTAAGGACTGTCCTATGGTCAGGGCAAGCCTAGAGCGTTTGATCGCTGATTTACAACAGGACACCCTCCGCATGGGTGCGCTCGTTGAGACCTCTGTCGCCCAGGGTCTCCAAGCCCTATTTCAGCAGAATCTAACCTTAGCTGAGCAGGTTATCCAGCAAGATGTGCGGGTGGATGCCCTTTACCGCAAGCTCGAAGTCGATTGTCTCAACGCCTTGGCCCTCCATAGTCCGTTAGCTCGTGACCTGCGCTATATCAGTACGATCTTGCAACTTATCCGTGACCTTGAGCGCATCGGAGACTATGCCGGGGATATCTGTGAAGTGGTCCCCCGCTTAATTCTCTATCCTAAATTGCCGGAGCTAGACAAAATCCGTCCGATGGCCCACCGTTGTCAAACCATGGTCTCCCAGGCCCTAGTCGTTTTTACACACCTCGATTCCCATGGTGGACGGGCACTCATCCGGGCTGACGATAGCGTGGATGCGGATTATGAATCCCTTTACAACTGCCTAGCCGTACAGCGTGTCGGGGATGGTCCTTTAGAGCCTTTTCTATTGTTATTGCTGGTTATTCGTTATCTAGAGCGCATGGCAGACCACGCAGCCAATATTGGGGTCAGGGTGGCCTTTATCGTGACGGGCGAACGATGACGGTTAATATGACAAACTCTTCAAGCTGCGTATTCGTCCCGTAGCCGTTTTGGGAATTAATAGAAATTTGAGCAAGCAATTCCCGTCGGTTCATAACTCCTCATAGTTGATTTCTCGCTCAATTTTTCCACAACAGGGGTCTTATTTTGATTTTAAGTAATCACTGAGGAATATCTATCACCTTAATTCAACTCCCAGCAAAAGTCAGGATAAATCCGGCGGGGTCCGCTAGGGTGAACTCAGTCTTGCCGTAGAACGTTTCATGATTGAATCTGGAGTGGTGAAGCGGGCTATTGCCAGCCCGCTCACGTTAATTTACTGCGGGATCTGCGATAGGACCCGGCGGGCTGCCTGTAGCGTCTGGTCAATATCCGCAGCAGTGTGGGCCGTAGACAGAAACCAAGCTTCAAACTGAGAGGGGGCTAGGTAAACACCCTCCGCCATCATCCCCCGGTGGAAACGCCCAAACTTCTCGCGGTCCGAAGCCTTGGCGGTTTCATAACTGGTGACAGGACCCGCGCAGAAGAAGATACTGGTCATCGCTCCCACTTGGTTCGCACAGATCGTGTGTCCAGTGGCCCGGGCTACGTCCAGTAGACCTTCAGTAAGTTGCGCCGTAATCTGGTCGAGATAGGCGTAGGTACCGGGTTTTTGCAGGAGTTCAAGGGTCTTGATCCCCGCTGTCATTGCTAAGGGATTCCCGGAGAGTGTCCCGGCTTGGTACACCGGACCCGCCGGGGCCACCATCTCCATAATCGCTTGCTTACCTCCGTAGGCCCCGACGGGTAGACCGCCGCCGATGATCTTCCCCAAACAGGTCAAGTCTGGGTCCATCCCAAAGCGTTCCTGGGCACCGCCGTAGGCCAGCCGGAAGCCCGTCATCACCTCATCAAAGATCAGCAAAGCCCCGTACTGATGGGTCAGTTCCCGAACGCCCGCCAAGAAACCGGGCTGGGGAAGGATGCAACCAGCATTCCCAACGACGGGTTCGAGGATAACTGCGGCAATACTATCGGGATACTGGGCAAGCATCGCGTTTAGGGCGGGTAGGTCGTTGTAGGGGACAGTGAGGGTGTGGGCGGTCACGGCACTGGGGACCCCCGGTGAATCGGGTAAGCCCAAGGTCGCCACTCCAGAACCGGCTTGGACGAGGAACAAATCGCCGTGCCCGTGGTAACAACCACTGAACTTGATCAATTTTTCGCGCCCGGTGTAGGCCCGCGCTAACCGGATGGCGGACATACAGGCTTCCGTACCCGAGTTGACAAAGCGGACCATCTCAATGGAGGGGACCGCATCAATTACCATCTGAGCCAAGACATTCTCTTGACAAGAAGGCGCACCGAAACTCGTGCCATTGGGAATCGCGCTAATCAAGGCTTGCTGGACCTCAGGGTGGGCATGACCGACAATGGCTGGCCCCCAGGTACCGATGTAATCAATGTAGCGATTGCCGTCCACATCCCAGAGGTAGGCTCCTTGCGCCCGTGCAATAAAAACCGGATCGGCCCCCACCGACTTGAAAGCCCGCACCGGCGAGCTGACTCCACCGGGCATGAGGGTTTTGGCCCGCTCGAAAAGTTCGTGGGAACGGGTAGTTTGATAGGTGTTGGTGGTTGTTACCAAGAGGACTCCGAGGAACGCGCCTTATCCAGGGTATCCCAGGACGATCCCCGCTGCCTACCCCGGTCAGTCCGCCGACTCTTTCAGCAAACGGAATCAGCCCCATAACTGACTAGCCAGGACAATGGATGTAATTAGCAGGGGCAACTCTGTACGATAGCTGGCTAAACGCCCCGCTAACTCGTGATCAAGTCTTGAGCTTACCCAGATTAGACCACAGCACTTTACCGCAAGCGGCTTAAGTGTGAGGATCACACTACCTTGACAACCCACACAGGCTAGACTGCACAGACCCAGACGCTAGGGAAATTCAAAGGGGTGAATCATCCCGAGCAACGGCTCAATAACATCTGCTTAATGGGTTAGGTTACTCCTCAAGATTACCGTCTTTATTCACCTTGATGAGCTTGATATGCTTACGGCCCAAGGAGATCTCGAACTCTGTACCCGGTTCTAGTTCCATCTCGCGGGTGTAGGCCGCCCCGACCAAGAGGTTGCCGTTCTTCTGGACTTGGATGCGGAAGTTGGCGGTACGTCCGCCGCGAGTACCGTTAGTTTCAGGGTCTATAGTCAAGCCCTTTGCCGACAGCAAGGAATTCATGAACTTCATCACATTGACCCGTTCCTTGCCACCTTTTGTTTTGGTGACATAACCACAGGCTCGCGCAATCTCTTTCTTGCTTGAAACTGCCGAAAGTTCTTCGACTTTTTTTAAAAGCTCCCGTCCAGACAAAACTACGTCACTCATTAAATAGCACCTCAAATGCACTTTACACACTGTACATACTTATAGCAAAGTTTGGCAGATGTTCTCACTAATTTTTTACGATGGTGGCTAATATTTCTATAACAGTCCAGGTACAACTAACTCAGAAAGCCATTAGGGTTATCAAGTCCCCGCTATCATTGCGCTTTCTAGGGGATGCTAGGATCGGGATATGTCTTGCGAATAAACATTGTTTAACGCCGAAACGTTACTCTTTGAACCCGCCACCGAAGGCCCTGACCCAATCTCCATGGTTTTTGCTTTCCCTAATCTTTACAGCGTGGGGATTGCCAGTCTGGGCTATCAGGTAGTTTGGCGGCTCCTGAAGGGCTGTCCCGAACTGCGGGTCGCCCGGTTATTCATGGACCTCGCTGAACCTTTACCCCCAGACCGTGAACTCGTCGGCTTCTCGTTCTCTTGGGAACTGGATTTTACGAATATCTTGACGCTCCTGACCCAACTGCAAATCCCTCTAAGTGCCCACGAGCGCAGTCATGACCACCCCTTGGTTTTTGGGGGTGGGCCAGTTTTGACCGCAAATCCTGAGCCTTTTGCTGATTTTTTCGATGTAGTGCTGTTGGGCGACGGTGAGGAGTTGGTTCCAGAATTTGTGCGAGCTTACGCCCAAGTCCGTCATCTCGACCGCGCCCACCAACTACAACACCTCAGTCAAGTGGCGGGGGTGTACATTCCGAGTCTCTATCAAGTCACCTACCTATCTCCCACCGGCGGTGTGGCTCAAATTCAAGCTCTAACTCCTGCCCCAGCGACAGTGACAAAAAGAACTTGGCGCGGCGACCACCTCTCGGCCTCCACGGTGGTCACGCCCCACAGTGCTTGGGAAAATATCTACATGGTCGAGGTAGTGCGGTCCTGCCCGGAGTTGTGTCGTTTTTGTCTCGCTAGTTACCTCACCCTGCCTTTTCGCACCGCGCCAGTCACAGGTTCGCTATTGCCCCTGATTGAAGCCGGACTCCGGGTTACTTCACGGCTGGGACTGCTGGGGGCTTCGGTGACCCAGCATCCTGAATTTGAACAGGTCCTCGACTATTTGGCTGAGCCCCAGTTTGAGCAGATTCACCTGAGTGTTTCCTCAGTCCGCGCCAACACGCTCACCCCCAAAATGACCCAGACCTTGGCAAGTCGGGGGGCTAATTCCGTGACGATTGCGGTTGAGACTGGCTCAGAGCGGCTCCGTCAAGTCATTAATAAGAAACTTACTAACCCGGAAATTGAGACCTGCGCCGGGATTGTTGCCGAAGGCGGGCTGAAGGGCTTGAAGCTCTATGGCATGGTCGGTCTGCCCTCGGAAGAAACGGCAGACTTAGCAGCCACCCTTGACTTGTTGACCCGGCTCAGACAAGCTCAGCGGGGTCTACGCTTGAGTTTCGGCTGTAGTACGTTTGTACCCAAGGCCCACACGCCTTTTCAGGTCTACGGGGTGGACCGTCAGGCGGAGAAGAAACTAGAACTTTTTGCCCGTCGGCTGCCAAAAATCGGGGTGGACTTCCGACCGGAGAGCTATGGCTGGTCGGTGATGCAGGCCCTGATTTCGCGGGGGGACCGCCGGGTGGGGCAGGTGTTGCGCCAAGTCCACCAAACTGGGGCGAGTCTGGGAACCTTCCGCAGAGCTTTTAAGGAACTCAAGGGTCAACTGCCGCCCCTCGAACATTACGTACATGACGATTGGTCCGGTCAGGTCCTACCCTGGCAACATCTCCTCGGACCTGTTGCCGAGGGCGTATTAACCCGCCATCTGGAAACCGCCCGCGCTCAGATGTAAACTTTCAGTGAAGTTTGCTGAGACCGTCAACTTTGTTACAGGTCTGGTCCTAGTCCGCCCTCTATACAGGGGACACATTGTCAGGTGCCAGGATGTCAAGCGTGAGCAAGTGTGGGTATTGGGGCGTTCTTTGGGGCGGGGCGGGGCTCGTGACCCTGGGGGCACAGGCGGCGGGGGACCCGACGGGAGCTGCGGTAGATTGGTCGGTGGTCAGTGCTACGCCTCCAAATCTCAAAAGTGTCGCTGGTACGGTTGCTGACCTCAAGGTGGGCTTGAATATGACCTGGGTCCTACTGACGGGGTTTTTAATCTTCATGATGCAGGCGGGCTTTGCGACGGTGGAGGCGGGCTTCTGTCGGGCCAAAAACTCCGTCAACGTCATGATGATGAATCTGGTCGTTTTTTGTGTGGGGGTCATCGGGTACTTCCTCTGTGGTTTTGCTTTCATGTTTGGTGGGTTAGGCGGGACAGCGACCCTGGGGAATACGACAGGCATCCTCAACGGGATGTTCTCCATCGGAGGTTTTGACCTGCTTGGGACAAAGGGTTTCCTCTTGACGGGGGATTTCTATGATGTGTCGGTGTTCGCGCTCTTCTTCTTCCAACTAGTTTTTATGGACACCGCTGCCACGATCCCCACGGGGGCAATGGCAGAACGGTTGTCCTGGAAGGGCTTTTTGGGTATGGGGCTCTGGGTCAGTATGTTTATCTATCCCCTCATCGGTTGCTGGCTCTGGGGCGGGGGGTGGCTGGCGGACCTCGGGACGAGCTTCAAGCTGGGCCATGGGGCGGTGGATTTTGCGGGGTCCGGGGCGGTCCACATGGTCGGCGGGACCGTTGCGCTGGTGGGGGCAATTATCTTGGGACCGCGTATCGGTAAATACAACCGTGATGGCTCGGTCAACCCGATCCCCGGTCACAGTTTCCCCTTAGTGATCCTGGGGGTGATCATCCTCTTTTGTGGTTGGTTCGCGTTTAACGCAGGATCGACCCTGGCGGCGACGGACCTCCGCATTGCCGTGATTGCCGTCAATACGATGGTCGCCGGGGGCTTTGCCGGGGTGGCAGCGATGTTTCGGATGTGGATCTGGGAGAGTAAACCCGATCCCGGCTACACCTGCAACGGTGTGTTGGCGGGGCTGGTGGCAATCACGGCCTCCTGTGCTTTTGTGGAACCCTGGATGGCGGCGGTGATTGGGATTTTGGCGGGGGGCTGGGTCTGTGATGCGGGTCTATTCATCGAACGGGTCCTCAAAGTGGATGATCCCTGCGGCGCGGTGGCAGTCCACTTCTGTAATGGGGCTTGGGGCCTAGTGGCGTTGGGAATTTTTGCCGATGGCAAGTACGGGGC
>NZ_JAAXLT010000097.1 GCF_013285555.1 Candidatus Cyanaurora vandensis
CGCTGCTGCTGGCGAGTCATCGTCAACGGTAAATGCTGTCTGTGAGCCAGTAACCGCAAGGGAATCACCGCGCCTTTAGGACGGTGAGTATGTCAATAGTCCTTTATTACCTACTACCAAACCTGCCCTCTCCTCCAAAGCTAAGGAGCGGGGACGACCAGAACAGGCGTGACTTTTAAGATTTGCGTGGACTGTCCTTCACGGGTGGCGTAGGCCTTTTTGTTAAGATCACGGCGAAGCCTTAGGACTCCGATGTGCTGACCAGTTTTCGGCAGATGTTAGCCTCCCTAAAAGCGGATGTACGCATTATTTTCGAGAAGGACCCGGCGGCGAAGGGGCTGGTCGAAGTTGTCCTCTTTTATCCTGGTCTCCACGCGGTCTTGGCCTATCGGTTGGCCCACTGGCTCCACAAACAGAATATCCCAGTTCTCCCGCGCTTAGTCGCTTTTTTGGCCCGTTTTGCCACCGGGATTGAGATCCATCCCGCCGCCTTGATTGGCAAAAACTTTTTCATTGATCACGGGATGGGGGTGGTCATCGGCGAAACCGCGATCATCGGCGACAACGTTTTGATGTACCAAGGCGTAACTCTCGGTGGGACTGGCAAACAACTGGGTAAACGCCACCCCACCCTCGGGGATAACGTCGTCGTCGGAGCCGGGGCACAGGTCTTGGGCAATATCGAAATTGGTAATAATGTCCGCATTGGTGCGGGTTCGGTGGTCCTCCACACTGTCCCCAGTGATTGCACAGTCGTGGGCGTCCCCGGTCGAGTGGTTTATCAGGGCGGCAAACGCCTGGACCCCCTGGCCCACTCCCAGGTCCCCGACCCGGTAGCCGATGTCATCCGTGATCTGATCCAACGGGTAGATGAACTGGAACAACGCCTAGCCAGTCCACCCCGTCCCCTCAGCCGCACGACCGATGAGTATCGCAATGGACTGGGGATTTGATTGCCACAGTTCACAATAATCAACTACCTTATAAAACGTTCTCCTGGATTGACTCCATGCTGCTTTCCGGTATTGTTCGGCTCTTGACGCTAGCCTTGGTGGTCCTCCCGGTCCAAGCCCAGACTGAATTAGAAAAACAGGTTCTGCCCACGAACCTAGAACAACAGGTCCTTGAGATCATTAAGCGCAATCCGCAGGTAATCCTAGAGACCGT
The DNA here is from genome assembly GCF_013285555.1 of Candidatus Cyanaurora vandensis. Classification (GTDB taxonomy): domain Bacteria; phylum Cyanobacteriota; class Cyanobacteriia; order Gloeobacterales; family Anthocerotibacteraceae; genus Cyanaurora; species Cyanaurora vandensis. Next base: position 1,168 of record NZ_JAAXLT010000097.1, read on the forward strand.
AGCGAATTATCGAGAACAGCAAGCCCGTGAGCAACAACAGGCCGAATGGCAAAAGAATCTAGCTCAACCCGTCGTGGTCAACATCCAGAACGCACCCAGCCTCGGACCCGCTGAGGCCAGTTTGACGCTAGTAGAGTTCTCAGACTTTGGATGTCCCTTTTGTGCCCGGGCGAACACGACCGTCAAGGCTCTGGTAGAGAAGTACAAAGGTGATATCCGCTTGGTTTACCTGCACTACCCCCTCCCCTCCCACAAACAGGCCAAACCCGCTGCTCAAGCTGCCTGGGCCGCTGGTAAACAGGGTAAGTTTTTTGAGTACCATGACCGTCTATTTGCCCTCAACGCCAAACTCGCTCCCAATAACTACGAGGCCATTGCCCGCGAACTAGGTCTGGACATGGTGCAATTTAATAAGGACCGCAAGAGTCCCCAAGCGGTGGCTCAAATAAATGCTGATTCCAAGCAGGGCCAAAGTTTAGGGATTGAAGGTACTCCCACGTTTATCCTCAACGGTGTAGTTCTCAAGGGCGCGCGGCCCCTAGAGGACTTCGAGACCGTAATCCGCTTGATTAAAACGGTCCAAGTACCCGACCGCTGAATCCACTGAGGTCAAACAAACGTGAGTCCGGCTTAAGTGGAGTGTCAACAAAGACTCTGTCCATAGAATGAGTTTTAGAAGTAAGCCAATGAATACACTCATGTTATGCACAGCACATACAAAGGTTGGCAGGTCCTGCTCACGCCCAAAGCGGACACTGCCGATGGTCGTCCTCATAATGACATTTTGTTGAAGGACCCTACGGGGTTAGAATTTGTTCGCCTCTCAGATGGCAGTACTAAAGACTCAAAAATCCTAGCTGAAAGTATTATTGATGAACTTGAGGATGGTTATACACGTAAGAATATAAACAATAAGTACAAAGGTTGGCAGATCACACTCACTGCCAAAGCAAACAGCGGAGACGGTCGTCCTCATAATGACATTTTATTGAAGGACCCTACGGGATTAGAGTTTGTTCGTCTCTCAGATGGCAGTAATGAAGATTCAAAAATCCTCGCCAAAAGTATCATTGATAGTATTGATGAAGTTTATAGGGATCGTTAGTCATCCTTGAGTTTCTATCTAAATTTTATTGTGAACTTTGTTTGGTTAACTCTGAAATAATATTAACTATAACTTCCAAAGGCACAGGTTTGGCGATATCGATCTGATAACCAACTGTTACGCCTAGTGGGTAGTCCCGATGATCAGTGGTTAACACGGTATCAGGGGGCAATCTGGCCTTCTGGGTACTCAGAGCGCGTACTTGCTGGATGAGTGCATAGCTGTCTTCATCAGGCATGGCAATCTCACCAATCAGGATATCAGGCTCCCACTCAGTCAGGGCTGAGAGGGCGACTTTAACCGATGGCGTACTGCGTACTTGAGCTTGGCGCAGGACAATACTTGCTAGGTTTCCAGCTTCGACATTACTGTCTACCACTAAGACCTTAAGCTGGGTTGGGCTTAGGGAAGGGCTCGGTGATTCTGCCACGGGCATCTCCAGTAACACCGAGCGCAGATCTTCTTCTCGGATAGTACTTACGGTGAGCCGAATGGTAAAAGTCGCCCCCTGTCCCTCGCCTGGGCTCGTCGCCTCAATCGTACCGCCATGTAGCTCGACTAGCTGATGGGCAATGGCAAGCCCTAAACCCAGTCCATGATAACCAGTTGTGGTACTACGCCCCTGCCGGAAACGCTCAAAGATATGGGGCAAAAGCTCAGGAGCGATGCCCCGTCCCGTATCACTGATGGTAACTACAACCTCTGTACTGACACGCTCTAGGCGGACTTCTACGCGTTCACCAGGGGGCGTAAACTTGATTGCGTTAAAGAGAATGTTCCAAATCACCTGCTGTAGCCGACTGGCATCGCCCAATACTGTTCCCACATCTGCTGCTATGTTAACTGTGACTTGAACTCCTTTGTTGAGTGCGATAACAAGAATTGAGTCAATAGCAAGCTGGACGATTTCAGCCAGGATGACCAGCTTTAGATCGAGACGGAGCTTACGATGCACCAGCTGTGTAATGTCTAATAGGTCTTCAATGATTTGATTCTGAGTTTTTGCATTACGCTCAATGATTTCTAAGGCGCGTTGGCTAGTAGCGGCGTCAGTTGTTTTACGCCTTAAAATCTGGGTCCAGCCCAGAATAATGTTTAGAGGATTCCGTAACTCGTGGGCGACAGTGGCAAGAAACTCGTCCTTAAACTGACTCGCCACCTCCGCTTCTTTTAAGGCTTTTTGTACTAGCGTCAACTGCTGATTTTGCTCTGCTGTCAATAATTCAAGTTGTGCCACACGCTTACGCAGGGCAGTGATCTCCACCACTGACAATTCTCCAGACAACTGCTCATCCTCCATTAGCTATTCCTTGGACATAGGTTGGCTTGATTAGTAGGTACAAATACGGGTTCAAACTCATAATACGTGTGAGTATTTATACTTAAAAAAGCCAGCAATCTGTAAAAAAAATGCGTCCTTTCACTCGTCATGATTTACTCCACGCGAATTTTTCCACTTGTAATCGTAAGCAAGGCGAAACCTAGCACAAATCTGTCTAGAGTCATAGTTTCACTTTGCGCGGCAGTGGGTCCTGGCAACATTAGTCCCGCCGCTCCTGAAGTTCTGCACTATGGAGAAGAGCCTAGACCGAGCGATATACTCTGAATAACCAACATCACCACCATGACTGAGCTTTTTGGACGCAACCCCAACTGGCTAGAACGATTACTCACGCGCCGGGTCCCCCAGAACCTTGCGGCTTATGCCGTGGCCTGTTGGGGCGGGGTGCAGTTCGTGGACTGGCTGACCGAGCGGTATCAAGTCTCGGCCTACCTGACGGATTTTTTTGTTTACACCGTGATTCTGCTCGTGCCGAGTGTGGTGATTTTGGCCTATTTTCGGGGAGAGTCGGGGCCGACACCGTGGTCCTGGGTAGAGAAAGCTGGGATTCCCCTCAACTTGGTCGTGCTGGCAGGCGTTCTTTTTCTCAATTTCCAGGGCAAGGAATTGGGGATGGTCAACACGATGGTCACAGTCCAGGACGGCAATGGGCGTAATGTGCAGCGGGCAGTTCCCAAGGGAGCTTTTCGTAAACACATCGCTTTATTTTTTTTCCAGAATACCAGCGGGGAGCAGGGGCTGGATTGGTTACGTCAGGGGGTGCCGGACTTACTCGCTACGGATTTGTCCCAGGACCTCTATTTAGATGTGCGCGACGGTTATGACTTAGTGGAGCGTATCCAAAAAGCAACGTTTTCCTACCGGGATGACCTGGGATTGGGACTAGAGCGGGATATTGCCAGTTATTACCGACTGGAGTATTTGGTACGTGGGACTTTTAGTAAAAACAAAAATCGTTATCGCATCCAGGTCACACTCTACGAAACCGAGCGAGTGAAACAATTGACTCAACGGGTTTATGAGGGGGAGGATTTATTTGCGTTAGTAGACCGGATGAGCGTACAACTCAAACAGGATGTGGGCGTTCCAGTCCAACACCTTGAGCAGGGACTGGATATGCCCATCGCTGAAGTTTCCACCCAGTCCTTACCCGCCCTAGCCCACGCCATCACCGCCCAGAACTTACTCAAGTTTGACCAAGACTATCGCGCCGCCGCCCGTCAACTCGAACAGGCCGTGGCCCAGGACCCTACCTACGCCATGGGGCATTATTTACGGTTTGTCACCTTCTTCAACAGTGGCGAGATTGACCGCGCTAACCGTGAAATTAGAAAAGCTAAGCGATATATCTTCAAGTTAACGGAATACTATCAGTTCGTTGCTAATTCAAACTTTTATTTCGCCACGGGACAAGCACAGGAACAACGCAATGTCCTCAAGCAATGGGTAGCCCTGTATCCAGAGGATGTCCAAGCCCACAGTCGTCTAGCCCGATTTTATGAAGGCACGACCCAATTTCAAGAAGCTATCCAAGCGAGTGAACGGGTCCTAGAGCTAGATCCAGACCAGACCGAATATCTTTTGCAGATCGGCGAACTCTACGCGAGACAAGGCCAACCGCAATAAGCCCTCAGTCGTTACCAAGCTTATCAAGAGCGTGTTCCAAACCAACCCGCTGCCTACCTAAAAATAGGCGGACTCCATGAAGCTCTGGGCGATTTTGACCCAGCGCGACAGGCTTATGAAAAGGCCTTAGGGGTAGACCGAGAAAGCATCTCAGCCCAACTCAGCCTAGGCGTTATTGAGATGAAATTGGGAAATTTTGACCGGGCTTACCAACGGTTCCAAAGGGCTCGCCGTACCAGTCAACTCCCCGAGGAATTGGCCAATAGTTACTCAGACTTAAATGATTACTATCGCTTGCGGGGGCAGTGGGAAGCTGCTGTTCAACAACTACCTCAATTCCTCACCCAAGCGGAGAAATCCCAATCTCCCATTGCTACCTTAGTTCTTCAATCCTTCTTAGTAGATGCTTACCCCCAAGCGGGTCAGACCGAGCGTGCCCTAACCCTCCTCAAAACTCAGCAGGCCCAAGCCCAAGGCAATCGTTTACTTACCGCGTTTGTCCAGATAGGCTACCTCAAGCTGTATCTTGCCACAGGAGATGGTGAGCGGGCTAGTGGCTTAATCGCGACCGTCGAGCGGGTCTGTGCTGAATACGGAGTCCAAAGTATTACCTGGGAAGCCCGCTTCACTAGAGACAAAGCTCGGATTGCTGAACTCCGGGGTGATTACCCCCAAGCTCTCCGGCTCTACGCCCAATACCTCCGGGAGCGTCCCCTCGACCAAGTGGCCCAACTCGACCTAGGCCGGGTCTACCGTCAGCTCAAAGACTGGTCCCAGGCCACCACCGCCCTCAAAAAAGCCCTGCAAGTTTACCCGAGCCATCCTGAGGCCCATTACGAACTTGCCCAAGTCCTCATCGCCCAAGGCCAGCTAGCCCAGGCCCGTGCAGAAATCCAGCTTGCCCTCAAAGCGTGGGCCAAAGCTGACCCCGGCTATCCCCTCGCTCGTCGTGCCCGTACCCTAGCCCTTACCCTCGGACCAAGCCGGGTGGGTCAGTAGGGCTGCCAAGACCCTGACCCCCCGCAGTTGATTAGAGGAAGGTAGGTGGCCCTTTGGCGCAGTGGTATCCCAGGTAAACCCCTGGGGATAGCGAGTGAAGTCATTGCCCTGCCGCCAACCAATCAGGGGCCAGAGTTTCTCCCAGTCCTTGCCCACCCTCAGCCAAAGGACACGCTGGATGGAGAACCCGAACTTGCCCCCAGAATATGCCTGCCATAGCTCGTCCATTATTTGTAGGTCCGTCGTCTTGATGCGGTCTACTTCCGTGAAATAGAGCCAACCCCGCTTGGCTGCCAGGGGTCCCGTCAATTGACACAGCTTGGCGAGGGTGAGTCGGTCCGCCGCCTGGAAATCCTGGTCCATCAACAATTGCCGCAGGTCATCGTGTGGGTGGGTCATCGGTCTCCTAGGGCTTACCGCCGCCCAACAGGTACAGCAGGGCCATGCGTGAAGCTAGCCCTGTGGTCACTTGTCGGTCAATCAAACTCAACTGGGGGTCGTCCATCAACTCCGACGTTATCTCGACATCGCGGTTAGTAGGTCCAGGGTGCAACAGTTTGACCCCCGGCGCACAGGCTTTCAGACGTTCGTGGTTTAGTCCGTAAAGCTGGTGGTATTCGCGCAGCGTGGGGATGAGTTGCTGGTCAATGCGCTCCTGCTGAATCCTGAGGGCCATCACAAAATGGGCACCCTCTAGGGCCGGAGCTAGCTGGTGGTGAACCGTGGCTCCGAGTTCCCTAAAGAGTTTGGGGACTAGGGTGGGGGGTCCGGCGAGGTGGACTTCTGCACCACAGTGCTGCAAGGCCCACAGGTTAGAACGGGCCACGCGGGAATGGAGGACATCCCCGACGATAACCACTTTTTTGCCCCGCAATAACTGGGGACGCGGCTGGTCGGGGTCCAGACTGTGACAGAGCGTATAGAGGTCCAGTAGACCCTGGGTCGGGTGTTCGTGTTGTCCATCCCCAGCATTGAAAACCCGGACGCCCCAGGCGTCCACATCGCGGGCAATCAAATGGGGTACTCCCGGCTCGCGGTGGCGCACAATAAGAATCGCCACGCCCATCGCACAATAGGTGCGGGCGGTATCAAGAATCGTCTCGCCCTTAGTCAAGGAAGAAGTACTGGGGCTGAAGTTTAATACATCCGCCGATAGGCCCTTGGCTGCCATTTCAAAACTAGAACGGGTGCGCGTCGAACTTTCAAAGAAGAGGTTGACGACGGTTTTGCCCTGGAGGGTCGGAACTTTGCGGTTCTGACGGGCCAATACCCCCTGGAAAGTATGGGTGGTCCTGAGAACTAACTCGTATTCCGGTGGCGTAAAGTCTCGTAAGCCAAGGATATGCCTGCGCTGCCAAACCAATGCACTCACCCTCGTCTTGTTAGCCCATTGCGAAAGCTTGCGGATGGGGAGACTCGAACTCCCAAGGATTGCTCCACTAGTCCCTCAAACTAGCGCGTATACCGTTCCGCCACATCCGCATGGTCTCCTCATCATAGGAAATGCCGGGTACGTCGTCAATCAAACCCAATTTTCGGGCAAGCCCAATAGCTCTTAATACACCCATGGGCTGCAAAGGTGCGGGCTGAAAGCGACGAGACGCATTTACGCTAGTTCTTTAACGGCCCATTTTACGTTTGAGTTCTTCGAGGGCTTGGTCTGTTTCCCATTGGTCAAAGAGGGCTTCGACTTCGCGGTTCGCGTGGGGCAGATTCGTGATTCGGCGCTCATCGCTCGCCAGGTCGGGGCGATCAAAGGCAATCTGGTGGCGAGCCCGGCGTA
>NZ_JAAXLT010000098.1 GCF_013285555.1 Candidatus Cyanaurora vandensis
AATTAATCCGTTGTACACGGAGGGCGAGTTCTAGCTCTTTAGTACCGACTAGGCCCTGCGCTAAAATAAATTCTGCTTTCACTTGCTCTATGGTAAACATGGTCCTCCCCGGTCTTGCCCCTATCCTAAGTTGTGTCTTCTTCACCTTCGACCGTGGAACTACCCAACCCGCTTAGCCTACTTCCAGTCGGCTCAAGACCACCTCAGCAAAGAGCGGCAAATCTTCTTGCGCCCCCTCCTGGAAGAGTTTGACAACTTTGCCAATCGGATTGAGGACCAAGCCTTCCGCCCAAGTCGGAGCGGGGGCGGGGGCGGGCCGCTCGCGCCAACTAAACCAACGGTTGCGGGGAGGATTGAGGCGTGGACAGACTTGGAGGGCCAATCCTCCCACCTGTTCACTATGGACCCAGCGTCCGTAGAGTTGGGGGTGACTGATGAGGACTTCACCAACGAAACAACCCAGGGCAAAAAGAGAGTTGATGGGCTCATAGGTGTGTTCACTTAGTAGCTGGTCCGGCAGATAGGGAGCCCGGAGTTGTTCGAGGACCAATTGATTGATCCAATTCAAGGTTTCGAGTTGGGTCGGGTACAGGGTGCGGTGAAAGTGATCCTGAATCCAACGTTGGCACTGACGGGCTAAATAGGTCGGGCGGTCCAGGTCTACAGTTTCTTCAAAGTCAAATCGGATCTCCAGCAGCGCGTCACATTCTAAGGCCCCCCGGAAACTGTCCTCAAAAATATAGGCTAGGGCCGGGGGTAAAGGATGGGCAGTAAAAAATTGAAAAACCAAGCGGGGTCCTTGGGTCGCCTGACGCAGGCTCAAGAGACTATTGAGGACATCTACAACTAGAGCTTCTTGCCAGGGGTCCGTCACCACCGTAAATAGATAGAGGCAGTTGGAGCCATTGAGGGTGAAAAGCCGGACCTGTTCGCGGCAAGGCAACTGGACCGTAATTTCCTCTAAAGTCTGGGGGTTGAAGCCTTGCTGCTCAAAGCGTTCGAGGACGTAACGATAGCCTTCCTCTAAGCCATCACCCACCGCTAGGCTGACCTCAGGAAACTTCATGATCCCTCGCATAGGACTGACAGCCGACACAGGGTCCATGAGGATGAGGTACACAGCGCAACAGTTCAGAGTGGGCGTTGTAGCGACAGGTGGGGTCGCCGATGGTCCAATGGTCCCCGACTTGGTGACGGTCCCTCAGGTCTACCGCGACTGGGCGCACGAAAAGGGCAACCCGCTGGAGGTGATATTTACCACTCTTGAGGTTGTAGGCGTGACTACGCTCCAGGACTGCCCACAGATGCCCGTCCCATTCCACGTAGGGCGTTGCGCCAATCTCGTCGGGCACCTGCCCTACCCACTCGCGGGTATCACTCCGGTAGAGATGAACGGGTAGCGTCATGGTTCCTTTTTTTAGGTATTGTAGCCCAGGGGATAGAGGGGTTTTAGCGTTCAAAGGTCCGGGTGAGGGCTTCGCCGGACTTGCCGGCGGGTCCGAGAACTTTATCGTTATAGGTGAGGATGACTCCCCCAGCATTCCCTAAGCGGACCTTTAAACTTTTCTGGGCCTGCCATTTACGGGTATCACCCTTAGTGAGAGTTCCCTCGAACTGGGTCTTGCCATCGACAACCACCCGCGACCAGGAATTAGCGGTCACGTTCATCGCAAGGTTGAGCGGGCCGTCGGCGGATTGCGGCGGGGCCGGTGTTGGATTGGCGAGAGGAGCTTTGACGATGGGCGGGCTGGGGACTTCGACAGGTTCGGTAGGTTGCTGGGCGAGGGGCGGGTTGGGCGGAAAGGGGAGAAGCTGGGGCCAGTAGGTATTGAGGGCAGCACTCAGGCCGACTACGACTACGACTACGGCTAAACCGTAACCGCCCCACTGGAGTAAGAGGGATGGCTTGCCTTTGGCCGGCAAAGATTGAGCTTGATTTCTTAGCGGCAACGTGATGTCAGTTTTTTGATGGAGGAACTGGACCACCTGGGGGTCCTCCCCCAAGTTGAGTGCTTGGGCATACTTACGGACAAAGCCACGCACATAGACGGGTTCGGGCAGTTTCTCGACTTGGGCTTGTTCAATGGCAATTAAGTAGTGACCGGGGATGCGGAGTTGTTCACTCAGATCCTCTAGGGCCAGGTTCTGGCGGGTGCGTGCCTGCACGAAGAGCAGACCAATCGCTGCGAGTTGTTCCGGGTTGGGTTTACTACTCATGGGCACGGCGGACGGGGATAGGGGCACCATCTAACTGCTGAACTTCAGCACGAGTGAGTAGGCGGTAGGCTCCGGGGGCGAGAGCACCAAGTTGGACCGGACCAATGGCGGTTCTCGTCAATGATTCTACAGGATATCCCAACTGCTGAGCGATCCGGCGAATTTGTCGGTTACGCCCTTCACGCAGGTGGATCTCCAAGCGGGTCTGGCCCGGTCGGGTACTGAGGACTTGGACGTGGGCGGGGAGGGTCAGTTTGTCCTCTAGCCGGACTCCGTTGCGCCATTGGCTGAGGACGGAAGCGGTGGGGCGGCCCTGGACCCAGACTTGATAAACCTTCCAACATTCATGGCTGGGGTGGGTGAGCTTTTGGGTCAAGGCCCCGTCATTGGTCAAAATCAAGGCCCCACTACTATCTTGGTCCAAACGACCCACCGGATGTACTTTGGCGGGGACCAGGCCCAAGACCGTGGGCCGCCCCCAAGGGTCTTGGCAGGTGGAGATGACCCCCACGGGTTTGTGTAAAAGATAGTAACGCAACTGAAGTATAGGTAAGGGCTGTCCAGCCACATGGACTTCATCTTGGTCCGGGTCTACGGTCGTGCCTAGTTGGGTAATCGTTGCCCCGTTCACCTGGACTTGACCGGCTTGGATCAGGTCTTCGGCGCGACGACGGGAACAGACTCCCCGGCTAGCGAGATACTTTTGGAGGCGGATTGCCGTACCCATAAAAACTCTCGCCGTTGGGTTCTTCATCAAGGTGGACCAATTGACAGTCAAATTCTTCAGCGAGCCGGTGGACTTCGCGCAGGTCCTCTTCAGACCAGATCGTCCAGCTACCCCGTAACTCCTCGCCTACTCGGACCTCGACGCGGTTGCCGATGACACACATGACCCGTTGGCGTTGCTGGACCTGTTGGGCTTTTTGGCGCAGGATGGCGGCTGGGTCCAGACCCAACAGCCGCATGGCAACCAATAAACGCGGCAGGGCCTCGGTGATCTCTTCACGGGAACGAGTTTGATTGCCCCGTAACCAAGCAATCAGCACTTCGGTCACTTCCTCATTGAGCGCCTTGATAGCTTCGAGGGGCGACTTGGCCTGGTAACGCTGGTCTTCGCAGACTCTAACCAACGCTTCTTCTAAATCCATGGCTTTTGGGTTCATGCACGCTGAGTCTAGCAAACTGCTTAGGATTGTTGTGGTTAATTACCGATTTAATGGGCGGCTTCTTCGGGAAAAAGTACATCCAGGATGCTCTTGACCACGCCCGTCAACGGGATCGCGAGGATTACGCCCAACAACCCGCCGACTTTCGCACCCAAGAGGAGGGAACCAAAGATCAAAATGGGGCTGAGTCCCGTGAAATTACCCAGGACCCTGGGCGTAATCACGTTATCTTTAATTTGCTGGACAATGACCGAGGCAATCAGCATATAGAGCGCGAGCAACGGGTCCTGTAGGGCTGCCAAAAAGACGACCGCCGCGATCCCAATCGTTGCCCCAATAAAAGGGATGAGTTCTAATAACCCAATCAGTAAGCCCGATAACACAGGAAACGGCGAACCGAGTAACCAAAAAATTGGGGTCAAGACCACCGCCATAAAGGTACCTAGCAACAGTTGACCCGCAAAAAATACACGCAAATTAAAACTCAAAGCGACGGTGAGGGGGTCGCGCAAGTTCGCCGGGAAAAGTCGCATCAACGTCCGCCAGACCCGTTTGCCATCGAACAACATGTAAAAAGCAATCACCGCCACCAAAATCCCGTCTACCACAATGGTCAGGGTACTCAGAGTAAAGCCAAGCGCACCTTCAGCGACCCCCTGCGCCCGTTGGGTAATCTGGGCGAGGAGTTCGGTTTGCAGTTGGTCTAGATTAAGCCTAATCCCCCGGCGGTCTAGCCACTGGTTAAATCCCTGCATCTGCTGTTGACTGGACTGGATGATCCCCGGTAGCCGTTCAGCCAGTAACTGGACCTGCTCAAAGATGACCGGGCCGATGGTCAAGCCAAACCCGACTAATGCCAGTGCAACCAAGGCATAGACCACTAGCCCCGCCCCGCCCCTAGGCAACCATTTCTGGAGCACGGTGACCGGGTAATCGAGCAAAAAAGCGACAATCCCCGCTAACACAAAGATGACAATGAACTGCCCGAAGTAAGTCAAGGTTGTTAGGAGTGCCCAACCGCTCAGGAACACCAGAAGCGAAGTCACCAGAATTTGCTGTAACGATGTCCCCATTGCCTTGCCCGTGCCACTTTTAGAATAGTCGCCTGAGCAGGAGCATCCCCACATCCTCCTAGGGATTTGCCTTGACGCTACTAGAGTTTTGGGGCAAACTGTCGGTGAGAGTTCTGCCTCGGTGGGGATTGTTACTCACTATTTGGCTCTTTACGATGAGAAGTACATTGTCCCCAGCCGTACCGATGACGCAAATTGAGTTCATTCTCTACCCCGACGGGCGCGTTGAAGAGCGCGTGACGGGTGTATGTGGATCTGACTGTAAAGCTTTGACCCAGGCTGTCGAAGAGAAACTGGGTTCTGTCCAGGCTACCGGACCCACTCAAGAGCAATTCCAGTCAACTCAGATCCAGCAAACCGTCCAGGGCTGGTCTTAAACCCATCTCGCCGAGGAGCATACCGTGTCCCACTTCACCCAACTCAAGACCCAACTCCGTGACCTCGACCACCTAACGCAGGCCCTCGCCGACCTCGACCTCACCCATGAGACTGGGGATGTCACCGTCCGGGGCTACCAGGGCCAGACCCGCACCGCCCAAGTGGTGCTCCGGCAAGCGAACCAACACGATGTCGGGTTTGCTTGGAATGGACGGTTCTACGAGTTGGTCACAGACCTGCAATATTGGCAGCAACCCTGGACGGTCGAACGCTTCTTGGCGAAAGTCCAACAACGCTACGCCTACAACACCGTAGTTAATGAATGTGAAAAGAAGGGCTTCCAAGTCGCCACGGAAGAAGTCAATGCCGATGGCGCGGTGCGTTTGGTTTTGCAACGCTGGGGTAACTGATGTCCACGCTCCGTTCGGGGCTGGAGCCAGAACTCGGCGGGGATTTGCGCCCGGAGGGTGAACGTTCGGGGCTGGAACCGGAACTCGGCGGGGCTTTACGGCAAAAGGGTGTCTATGTAGATGAAGTCACCTGTATTGGTTGCGGGTTGTGTGCTTGGATTGCCCGTGAGACTTTTTATTTAGAGCCGGATTATGGGCGGTCGCGGGTCATTAACCAGCAAGGGGACGGCGCGGAACTGATTAGGGAAGCAATAGATTGTTGTCCAGTGGATTGTATTCACTGGGTAGATTTTAATGAGATCCCGGAACTGGAGCAGGAGCGGGAGTTTCAGGTCCTCAGTCCGCCGGGGATGCCACCGATGCCCCAGAAACAACGCATGCTTAAGCCCGCCACCATGGAACGGATGCGGGCTAAACAACAGCAACGCCGGGGACGTTAGATAAAGGTCAGCACGGTCGTTGTGCCGTCTTTGCTCTCGATGTGGAGGGCTTGGTCTTGGTCATCAATGTTGCGCTGGAAGAGTAAGGCCTGGACTCCGGTGATGGTGTGGGTGAGGTGGCGGTCTTGGTCGCCCTCGGTGCTGTCCTCACCGAGCATGATGGTCAGGCTGGGGCCGTGGGTGCTGTGGGTGTCAAGGTCCACCCCGACTAAGGGCAGGCCCCGCTGTTGTTCTTGATCGCCCTGGTCGTCGTAAATCTCTAGGGTGGTGGCGCGGGTCTCATTGCGGTTGGTGAAGGCATAGAGGAAATCAGCCCACTGGGTTGACTCTACGGTGGTCCGGGCGGCGCGTTCTTGGGTGTTCATGGTTTGGCTCTAGCTACTGTCTGGTTATCCCCCACGGTGGGGCGGAACGTGGCCTGTCATAGGGGAGATCTTGTTTATCTAGGTGGGCTATAGCAATTGGTCATGAGTAATAAGCTTGGTTGAGGGTCTCTTGCCATTCAGCAAGGGGAGTGTCAGAGTGGATGGTGGCTACTTCAGTGGGCATCCATGCAATTAAGCGACCTGACGCACCCCAACCAACTGCGGAATTTGTCTATCGCCCAACTCAAAGACCTAGCTCGCCAATTGCGGGAGAAGCATCTCAAAACCGTGGCAGCAACGGGGAATGGGCATTTAGGTCCCGGTCTCGGGGTAGTGGAATTGACCCTTGCCCTTTACAAAACTTTGGACTTAGACCGCGACAAAGTGCTCTGGGATGTGGGCCACCAAGCCTACGCCCACAAGATGCTCACGGGCCGCTATGAGAACTTCCATACCCTGCGCCAACGTGCTGGCATTGCTGGCTACCTCAAGTTGACGGAGAGCCGCTTTGACCACTGGGGGGCGGGTCATGCCTCCACTAGCATTTCAGCAGCTTTAGGGATGGCCCTAGCTCGCGATTACCAAGGAGATGACCACAAGGTTGTGGCGATTATTGGGGATGGGGCCTTAACCGGGGGGATGGCCCTCGAAGCCCTCAACCACAGTGGACATTTACCCAACACCAATTTATTAGTCGTCCTCAATGACAATGAGATGTCAATCTCGGAGAATGTGGGCGGCCTCAATCAACACCTGAACCAATTGCGTCTATCGCCACCGATGCGCTTCATCACCGAGAATCTAGAAAACCAGATCCGTAACCTGCCCTTAGTCGGCGAGGCGGTGGCCCCGGAGTTCGAGCGGATTAAGGACTCAGTGAAATATTTGACTGTGGCTCGCTCCAAGGCGGGCGTGGTTTTTGAGGAGCTGGGCTTTACCTACTTGGGTCCGGTTTCGGGTCATGACTTCGAGGACCTGTTGAAGTACCTGCACTTGGCCCATTCCCTCAAAGGTCCTGTCTTCCTCCATGTGGTCACGACCAAGGGCAAGGGTTTCACGGCAGCGGAACAGAACCAAGTCTTCTACCATGCTCCGCCTAGTTTCGATTTAAGTACTGGCAAAATTTATCCCGCCACCAAGCCAACCCCGCCCAAGTACCAGGATGTCTTTGCCCAGACCTTGATTCACTTGGCTGAACACAATCCCAAGATTGTCGGGATTACTGCTGCAATGTCCACCGGGACGGGCTTGGATAAATTCCAGGCGCGGTTCCCGGAGCGGTTTGTGGATGTGGGGATTGCCGAACAACACGCCGTGACGATGGCGGCGGGGATGGCGTTGGCGGGAATGCGTCCGGTGGCGGCGATCTATTCCACCTTCCTGCAAAGGGCCTTTGACCAAGTGATCCATGATGTCTGTATCCAGAACTTGCCGGTCTTCTTTTGTCTGGACCGCGCTGGGGTGGTGGGCGAGGATGGACCGACCCACCACGGGGTCTTTGACTATGCTTACTTGCGGCTGATTCCCAACCTAGTCGTGATGGCTCCTAAAGACGAGGCCGAGTTACAGCGGATGATTGTGACGGGTATAGACCACCCCGGTCCGATTGCAGTACGTTATCCACGGGGTTCGGGTTTGGGGGTGCCCCTGTTGGCAGAGGGGATTGAAGCAGTCCCGGTGGGTCAAGCCGAAGTGTTGCGCCGAGGCGGGGATTGGCTCATTCTGGCGATTGGCTCCATGGTCCAGCCCAGTCTTCAAGCCGCCCAGATGCTCCACGAACACGGCCTCAGTTGCACGGTTGTGAATGCGCGTTTCGTCAAACCTCTGGATTTGGAACTCATCTTGCCCTTAGCTCGGACCAGTCGGCTCGGGGTCATCACGGTGGAAGAAGGTTGTCTAAGTGGCGGTTTTGGCTCGGCGGTCCTGGAGGCTCTCAACGACCATGGGGTCCGCGTCCCGGTCTATCGCTTCGGCATCCCCGATCACTTCGTTCACCACGCCAAACGCCCGGAATTACTGGCTGAACTGGGTCTCACCAGCGCAATGATCGCCCAACGTATCCTTGCTGCGATGGAACTAGCCCCTGTCTTAATTCCTGTGGTTGACCGCTAGCTAGCTTGCAATTGCTTACCGAAATCTTGACCAAAGGTCTGGAAGGCCCGGTGGACTAGCCTTAAGGTCAAGGTCGTGTCCAGTCGAAAACTGAGCTTCAGGAGTCCGCCGTAGACTTCGGGGCAATTCTCCTCAAGCAAGTACTCGGCGTAGTCTTCCACTTGGCCTAGGACCCAGGGGCGCGGGAGGGCTTGGACGAGATTTTGGCATTCTGCCGTACTCTCATGGCTCCAACTGCTCAACCAGAGCAATTCTCCGATGAGTTGTTGTTGTTCTTCCCAAGACAGGACAGCACAGACCTTGAGAGCTTCACTACGGGTCGTGGGGTCCTGGAGAGCGATGCGGATGAGTTCGATTAAAGCGGCGGGTTTTGCCAACAGGTGTTTGAGGACCGAGTTGAATTCAATGCGAGCGAGGAGTTGGCGGTGGCTGGGCGTGTCCTCATCAGTTTCGATCGTTGAATAAACTTGGTCTGCGGCTAAGAGTCGTCGCCAAAAATCTTGGTCATCCTCTGAAATCACCATGCTCCGTCCCTCTTTTACACCTGACGCGTGCAATTAAAGCTAATTGTAAAGGTTCAGATACCTCCCTACTTTGGAGGTCACGGAAAGTTCTACGAGACCGGCAAGATTTCCGCAAGGCTTGCAGGCATTCTACAATACCCAACATCCCCAACAGCCTGTGAGGACAGGAACCTTAGGTTCCGCCCTCACGCTCCCGCCGACCCGCGGGGGCCGCGCACGGCCCCCACGTGCAGCTAAAGCTCTGCACGAGAGCGGGTGAGTGACTTACATTTAGTTCAACTCTCAATTGCACCCCGCCCTCTAGCCGACGCTTACGCTTTCTTCCCTCTTCTACCTTGGTCCCCCACCACACCTGTGCCCGGTAGGGTATGGGACGGAGGGGCTTCCATCGGTTAAGTTGAAAGGCAGCGTTTTTACTCTAGCTAGGAATCATCATGCAGCGTTCCTTCTCCTACTTGTTAGCCCTGAGTTTGGGTCTAACCAGCGGCATTTACCTCCCTTTACAGGCACAGCCCCTGATTGCCAGCGTTAAACCCCTTGAGAAAGTCCGCACCGTTGAGGGCATCACGGAATATACGTTGGAGAATGGCCTCAAAGTATTGCTGTTCCCGGATAGTTCTAAGCCGACGGTAACGGTCAACCTTACCTATCTCGTCGGTTCGCGCCATGAGGGTTATGGCGAGACGGGGATGGCCCACCTACTCGAACATTTGCTTTTTAAGGGTACGCCTACTTTTAGCAATGTCCCGCAGGCTTTTCAGGAGCGCGGCGCGGATTTCAATGCCTCGACTTGGTATGACCGCACTAACTACTTTGAAACCATGGCGGCGACGCCTGCTAACCTCGAATTCGCCCTCAAGCTCGAAGCTGACCGGATGGTGAATAGTTTTGTGCGTAAAGCGGATCTGGATTCCGAGATGACCGTGGTCCGTAACGAATTTGAGGCCGGGGAGAACAATCCCCAGAGCATTTTGGAGGAGCGGGTCTTCTCCACCGCCTACCTCTGGCATAGCTATGGACGCTCCACAATTGGGGCCAGAAGTGATATCGAGAATGTGCCGATTAACCGTTTACAGGCTTTTTATAAGAAGTATTACCAGCCTGATAACGCGGTCTTGGTGGTGGCGGGTCAGTTCGATGAAGCTCAGACCAAGCAACTGATTCAGCAATACTTCGGCCCCCTGCCCAAACCCACGCGCACCCTCGACGCGCTCTATACCCAGGAACCCGCCCAGGACGGACAACGGCTGGTCACGCTCCGTCGGGTCGGTCAGATCCAGGCCCTCGGCGCGTTGTACCACACCCCCCAAGCGGCTCACCCCGACACCGCGACGATTCAAGTCCTAGACCACATCCTCACCAATGCGCCCTCGGGCCGTCTTTACAAAGCTTTAGTCGAGACGCAAAAAGCTACCCGTGTCGGCGGCAGTGCCTACCTACTCCATGACCCCGGAGCTTACTATATTTCGGCGGAAGTTCCCAAGGATAAGTCCCTCGCTGAAGCCCAGACCGCCGTGGACCAAGTCATCCAGGACGTAATCGCCAAGGGTGTCACTACCGAGGAGGTCAAACGCGCCCAGGTTTACTTCGACAAGGCTGACAACGACCTGTTGAGCGATAGCCAGGGTCTGGCCCTACAACTGAGCGAATGGGCGGCGATGGGGGATTGGCGGCTCTTCTTTGTCAACCGGGAGCGTGTCGAAAAAGTGACTCCCGCCCAAGTCCAGAAGGTCGCCCAGACCTATTTCACCCCGGTTAACCGCACCCTGGGTCAATACTTCCCGACCACCAAACCCGAGCGCGTCGAGGTCCCCAGTGGGGTGAATGTGGCGACGATTGCCGAGAGCTATGTCCCCCGCAAAGAAGTCGCCAGCGGTGAAGTCTTTGATGTGAGTGCTGAGAACCTGATGCAACGGGCACAGCGGAGTAAGCTCCCCGGCGGCCTCGACCTCACCCTCATCGCCAAAAAGAACCGGGGCGAGACCGTGACCGCCCAAATCGCCCTTTATCTCGGTACCCCGGCAACCTTGGTCAACCAGAAATATCTGAATGGTTACACCGCCAACCTGCTCAACCGGGGCACCACCGCCCTGACCCGCCAACAACTGCGCGACAAACTGGATCTGCTCAAGGCCCAAGTCACCATCGCCGCAGGCCGCGCCAACCAGACCACGATTAGCATTGAGACGATCCGGGCGAACCTCCCCGAGGTGATTGCCCTGGTCGGGACCATGCTCAAAACCCCCCGCTTTGACGCCAAGGAGTTCGCCCAACTGAAGGCCCAAGCGATTGCCGGCTTGGAGAGCCAGAAGACCGAACCCCAACGACTGGCCTTTGACGCGGTGGGCATTCAGACCTATCAACCCCAGACCATCTTCAACCCCGGTACTTTGGATGAACGGTTGGCGGCAGCGAAAAAGCTGGAGCTCAAGGACCTGCAAGCCTTTTACCAGCAGTATTACGGGGCTTCTGCTGGGGCCGTCGCCGTGGTGGGCGACTTCGATCCCGCCGTCATCACCCAGTCCCTTACTAAAGCCGTGGGCAACTGGCAACCCCGGACCCCGGCCCAATTCGTCCCCGCCAGCGTGCAGGACTTAAACCCCGTCCAAGCCGGGTCCAAAGTCATCCCGGTTCCTGATAAACCCAACGCCGTCTTCGTCGCCTTCCAGCCCCTCATCCTCAAGGAGACCGACCCGGACTTCACGGCCTTAGAAGCGGGGGTCTACATCCTCGGCGGCGGTTCCCTCTCATCACGGTTCACCGACCGGGTGCGCCAAAAAGACGGCTTTTCCTACGGGGCGGGGAGCGGGCTTACGGCTGGCGCGCGGGTGGATTTCGCTATCCTCACCAGCTACGCCATCAGCAACAACGAGAACGCCCCCAAAGTCGAAAAAGCCTACCAAGAAGAACTCCAACTGCTCCTTAATAAAGGCATCACCGCCGAGGAACTCAAGCGCACCCAGGACGCTTTGATCCAAGAACAGCGGGTGGAATTGGGTTCAGACGGCAACTTGGTCGCCCGCGCGCTTGGCTTTAGTCTGCGTGGTCAGACCTTCCTAGAGCTACGCGACCGCGAAAACCGCATTCGCAGTCTGACCGTAGACCAAGTGAATGCCGCCCTCAAAAAGTACGTCAAGCCCGATTTAACCCGCGTTATCAAGGCCGGAGACTTGGCGGGGTAATATTGGGAAAAATTGCGAGTCCCCATGGTGATTGAGACCGATGAAGACTACCAGCGTGTCGTCCAGCGCATCAGTGAGTTGACCCTCCAGCCCGCCCTCGACCCGCTCTTGGAATCCGAGCTAGACGACCTGTTAGGAGACCTGTACGAGTTTGAACTCATCAACCAAGTCAACCCGGAGGATATCGAACGCCAACAACTCCTCGCCGGACTTGCCGATGACTAAACCCGTGGATACGGCCTTGGCGCAACTGATTGACGAGTACGGGTTCATGCCCATCCTCAACAGTCTGCGCCGTCTCTGTGAACAGGAAGCTCGGGTCAAACGGGATTTATTTTTCGTCGAGTTCTGGACCTACGCCAGTCAAAACCTTGCCGCCGCCGAACTGCTGCTCCTCAAGCACGTCCAACAGGGCGGTAAGATAGATACGGACTAAGGAGAGCCCGTGGGCCAATTGACCGGAAAAACCGCTCTAATTCTCGGCGTGCTGAATGAATACAGTCTGGCTTGGGCCATTACCGAGGCCCTAGTTAAGGAAGGCTGTGAATGTGGTTTTACTTACCTCCCCGAAGAGCGCATGGAACGCCGGGTCCGCAAGACCGTGGAACCCTTGGCTCCTAAGTTGATTGTCCCCTGTGATGTGCAATCCGACGAGCAGATTGCAGCGGTTTTTGAGCAGGCCCAGGCAGTCTACGGCAGCCTTGATATCGTTATCCATTCAATTGCCTTCGCCCCGCGCCAGACCTTTGAAGAGCCCTTTTCGCAGACCCAGCGGGCTGACTTCCACACTGCCCTGGATATCAGCACTTATTCCTTGATTGCCATCGCCCGCTCGGCCCTGCCCATCATGAATGAGTACGGTTCTCTCTTGACCCTCACCTATGGCGCGAGCCAGACCTGGATTCCCCACTACAACGTCATGGCAGTCGCCAAAGCCGCCCTAGAGTGCAGTGTCCGCTATCTCGCCGCCGAACTAGGCGCGGCCAAAAAAGTCCGGGTCAATGCCATCAGTGCCGGTCCGATTAAAACCATGGCAGCGGCGGGGATTAAGGGTTTCGGCGGGATGATTGAGCGCAATGCAGCCAAGGCTCCCCTCCGCGAAACTGTCGAGGCCGAGGACGTGGGCGCGGCGGCCTTGTACCTCTGCGGCCCCGGTGCGCGTCGTGTCACGGGCGAAATCCTCTATGTGGACAGTGGGTACAATATAGTTGGATGGTAAGTACCGTATAGTGCGGATGTACCCTTTTTGGATACTTCCCCTTACGGTATAGAATGTGCATACGTCTAAAGGTGAAAAAATGTTGCACCGCAAGATTTACCAGTTTTCCCAAGACGGTGGGGAAGTCTGGATTTATTTACGGGACCAGGGACGTTGGCTAGAACGGGCCAAAGTTCTGGACATTGAGGGTGAGCTAGTCACGGTGCGCTACGAAACCGAAGAAGAAGACGAGATTTGCGCCTGGGAAGAAATGATCCGTCTAGACAGCATTGGTTCGATTACCCGCCGTCTCTCCTCTGTCCCCAAGGGACGGATGCACATGGGGGACCTGTTAGTCTCCGAAGACTGCCCCGAAGCCGAACGGATGCCCGAGCGTCGCGGCGAATAATTAGCTAGATAAAAAGCGGTCACGGTGGTTTAACTAACTCCGTGACCGTTCTTTTTTAAGAGGACCCTCCGCCCCATAAATGGGGAGTCAAGGCTAAAAAGGCAAAGAAAAGCCTCCTACTCTTGCCCCTCGGGGGTGTAGGCGTTTTCAGAACCACATCCGACAGACGCGGCCTTGGAGCATTTCACCCCACCAGGGTGTAGCTGGAGAGAGACTGTGGAGGTTTTGGTGGTTGACTTGCCAAGGTTCAGCCGGATTGAAGGCGACCCAGCCCATAGCTCCCGGCGTATCATCGGTTAAGCCTAGAATCCGGCGTGGTCCCGTGCTCAAGGCGGTCCACAGGGTCAGAGCTTCTAAATCGCCCAAGGCCACCAGCCGGGACCATAACAACGACAACGACAACTCCAACATGATGCTCCCCGCTGGCGTTTGGGTGAACGGAAGGGTTTTTTCGGCGTAGGTCCAGGGGGTGTGGTCCGTGGCAATGGCATCCACCGTACCGTCACGCAAGCCCGCCAACAGCGCGGCTCGGTCCAGATTACTCCCCAAGGGCGGGTCGAAACGCAGGTGGGGGTCCAGAGACCAGAGCTCGTCCTCAGTGTGAATTAAGTGGCTCACGGTCACACTGGCAGTCACGGGTAGACCCTCCTGTTTAGCTTGGCGGATGAGGTATACACCCCCCGCTGTCGCTAATCGCATCACATGGACGGGCGTACCCGTCAGTCGGACTAGCGCGAGTAAAGTTTGTAACCCCGAAGTCTCCGCTACCTCTGGAACCCCGGCTAGCCCCAGAGCTAAGGCCGTCGCTCCCTCCCTGGCGACCCCCTGGGTCAACTGGCCTTCGCGGGCATAGACAAAAACCGGACGGGCTAAGGGTTGCACGTATTCTAGGAAGTTGCGTAATTGCCGCCAGTTGCCCACGGGCTGAGCATCGGTAAACCCCACCACCCAGGGGGCCAACTCCCCCGCCTCGACGGTCTGTTCTCCCGCCTGACCCAGGGTCATCGCCGCGAGTAAACCCAGTTGGACTGGGGAAGCCCAGGTATTGTGGAGGGCACGCAGGATATTCACTTGGTCTAAGGCGGGTCGGGTATCAGGTAACAGGGTCAGCCGTTGGTAGCCCCCGGCTTGGGCCGCCGCCGCCAGACTCGCCAGGGTTTCGCGGCGTTCGTGGCCCGGTTCGCCGCTGTGGGCATAGAGGTCTACCAGCCCCGGCCCACTCACCCAGCCCGTGCCATCGGTCACCGTCGTCTCGTGAGGCCCCACCCGTTGTCCAGCCTGTACCCAGACTTCCTCCGGTCCGTCCCAGCCCCGTGTCGGGTCCACCACCCGGCTCCCCGTCAACCCAAAGTCCATCTTTTCCCTAAGACTGGGCCGCAAGCATTGTCCCCCAATTCCTAACCTCTGCCAAGCTTCAGCCTTTTGGACCTGACGGTCTCCGTGCGAAACCTCTACACTCAGAAATAACGTGATCCGACTGTATGATGAACAACGCCAAATCTTATCTGCCAGCCCTAATCCTTGGGGGCATCGTCGTTCTGGTCCTCGGCACGGGCATTTTTTTGGTGACAGCCGGACGGGGGGTGGGACAGTTCTTCTTTGGTAAGAGCTATGCCGAGGGTGAACTGCGCGATTATGTCTCGACGGTCCTCAAAGAAGACGTGCGTGGGGCCAGTTGTCAGGCATTTGACACCGACGATAACGGCTATGTCTCCTGTGACTACACCGTGGCCTCCCAAACCAACATCACGCGCTCCATCGAGTGCGCGGCCTGGAGCGTCGGTGGGTTCTTCAACCGCGGTTGCCGGACCCGTCTACCCAACTTCCAGTCCCAATAGCGCGATAAAATTCTTCACTACTCTGGCTGTGGTGTTTGTGTATTACTGGGGATAGTGGTTGCGTGAACCATGAATGTCCCTGGGAGGACCCGTGTACCGACCTTTTTTGACACACCTAGAACAGGAATTAAACCGCCGTTTTACCCTGGAACCTCTGCCCATCCCCGAGGGCTTGGCCTACAACCACACGGCACGGGCGGGTAAAGAAGCGACGATCCAGAGTTGGGCCTACAGCAGTCCCGACTTCCGCAAAATCCGCTACACCTACATTGATGCAGGCGACCAAGCCCAGGTCTTCAACGGGGTCCTCTATCCCCACTATCACTATGACCTGCCTGTGCTGGGCCTTGACCTTTTGGCTTTCGGTAACAAGAAGTTCCTGACTGTCATTGATATCCAACCGCTCTACCAGGATGTAGACTATCAAGCGCGGTATGTGGCACCGATGCAGCCGATTTACGAGCGTTACGGAGATTTGGCCCAGAAGTTTGAGATGCGGTTCTACGATGCCAATATCTACTTCTCTAAATACCTCCTCTTTGCCCGCACCGAACCTGAACTCATTCAAACCAGGGTTTTTGCTGCCTATCAAGATTACCTAGCACTCTATCTGGAGATGCTAGAGACGGCTCGCGCCACGGGACGACGGGCAGACCCGGCCCAGATTCAACAAGCCCACCGCGATTATGACCAATACAGTGCTGAACGCGACCCCGCCATCGGACTCTTCACGACCTACTGGGGCAAGGAATGGGCCGAGCGGTTCGTCTATGATTTTCTGTTTGACCTAGCTGTTGTCCCCGCTCCGATCTGAGGCTGACCGTGACCTTGTACCAACCCTTTTTGGATCATGCCTTAGCGCGTTTTCAGGAACGTTTTGACCCCACCCCCTTCCCTATCCCCGTTGGTTTTGAGCAAAAACAAGGCGTGATGCGAAAAGAAGAAGTCCTGACCACCAGCTACGCCTTCAAAACCCCGCAGATCCGCCAAGCCCGCGCCGCCCATGTCCAGGGGGGTAGTTCCCTCCAGGTCTTGAATTTCGTGGTTTTCCCGAGTCTGGATCTGGAAGTGCCCTTTTTTGGCGTGGACCTAGTGACCCTACCCGGCGGTCATCTGATTGCCCTAGACCTCCAGCCCGTTTTCCAGGACCCCGACTATCTGGAGCGGTACTACCACGACTTGCAGCCCGTCTTGGCCCGTCATCAAGCTGATTTACCCTGGGGCGGCGACTTCCCGGAGGAGGCCAAGCCCTTTTTCTCGCCCTGTTTCCTCTGGACGCGTCCCCAAGCGACTGCTCTGGTTGAAACTCAGGTATTCGCCGCCTTCAAAGATTATCTGGACTACTATCTGGATTTAATTGCCGCTGCTCGACCCGTTACCGATTCAGAACGCCTTGCTGCGATCCGCCAATCTCACCAACGTTATGTCAGCTACCGCGCCGAAAAAGACCCCGCCCGTGGGATGTTCCGCCGGCTCTACGGGGAGGAATGGACCGAGCAGTACATCCATCACTTCCTGTTCGACCATGGACCGTTGCTAGTTCCTGCTGGGTGATACGGATTTGTGCTATGAGTTGACAAACTCCGGCTCCCTGTAATGCGTATTTTGGGTATTGACCCCGGTCTAGCCACAATTGGTTATGGTGTCCTTGATGTGGAGGAGCGCGGGGGGCGGGTCCAACTCCAGGATTACGGGGTCATCACTACCCCTCCCACCACAGCGATGGATCAACGGCTGGCCCTGATCCATCAAGACATCACCGCTCTGCTCCAGCAATGGGAACCCGGCTTAGTGGTCCTAGAGAAATTTTTCTTCTACCGCATGGCGAATACGATCCTCATCGCCCAAGCACGGGGCGTCATCCTGCTTTGTCTGGGTCAACACGGAGCCACCTACATCGAGTTCTCACCCCCCCAGGTCAAACAATTTCTGACTGGATACGGTCGGGCCACGAAACAACAGGTACAGGAGGCTGTCCAACGGGAACTCACCCTCAGCACCCTCCCGCGCCCCGATGATGCCGCCGATGCCCTCGCTTTGGCCCTGACTGGGCATCTCACCTATTTACCCGCCCCCGCTGGGGTGGTCTGAGCCCGGGGATAACCGTTACAATTCTTAAAATGTGAACAGGTAAACCGTGGACGGGAAAGTAGTTTTGATTACCGGGGCCACCGGGGGCATCGGGACCGCCGTGGCCCAAAAACTCGCAGCCAGCGGCGCGCGGTTGGTCTTGGCTTCCCGACAGACGACGGTTCTGGAGAGTTTGACCGCCCGTTGTCATGAATGGGGTAGTCCCGAGACGTTGAGTATCCCGACCGATGTCACCGACCGACTCCAGGTGGAGAGTCTTTTTGAGCAGGTTTACCAGAAGCTAGGTCAACTGGATGTGGTGATTAATGGCGCGGGTCTAGGCGTCCTCAAACCGATTCAGCAGTTGAGTGAGGTTGAGTTTGACCGGATGGTAGCGGTTAACCTCAAGGGGACTTTTCTAGTTTGTCAACAGGCGGTAGCGCGTTGGATGCAGCTCAAGGCGAGTGGGCGGGTTTTCAATATCCCCGGCATCCTGGGTCAGCACCCGATGGGTAATGCGAGTGGTTACTGCGCCTCTAAGTACGGTGTAGTCGGTTTCACGAAAGCGATGGCTCTGGACTGTAAACGATTTGACATTAAGTTCACCCTGCTCTATCTCGGCGGTCTCGACACGCCCTTCTGGGAAAACGCCGGGATGAAGGTGCAACGCGATAAGATGCTCAAACCCGAACAGGCCGCCGACGCGATCTATTTCGCCCTCCAAGTCCCCGCTCCCGGTGTGCCCAGCGAAATTGTCATCCAACCGGATTCGCATCTATTCCTGTAACCAATCACACAAATTGGGGAGGAGAGCTATTAAGAACCCTTCTTCCCCAAAGCCTACGCTCTGCTGAGTGTGGTTAAATTATCATGGGGTCCGCTAAGAATGAAGATTCACGAGCCGATGAATTAACGGCTACTCCCCCGCCTGTACAGGTAGCCATTCCTTACTATTTGCTGCATGGAAGCTCTGTCTATATTGAAAAGAAAACGTAATGAAAAAAATTCTTTTAGAGATCTTATGGTTGATGAGATAAAAAGACTAAAACTAGTTATTCCTGAAAAAAACTTTCCACCCACTCAAGTATTATTATAGGGAGTTAAAAATGAGAAAGGTGATTTATATCATTAATATTCACAAGCTCTAACCGATATTTCATTCCCACTCAATCGTGCCGGGAGGTTTGGATGTGATATCGAGGGCGACGCGGTTGATCCCGGTTACTTCGTTGACGATGCGGGTGGCGATGCGTTCGAGCAATTCGTAGGGCATCCGGGCCCAGTCGGCGGTCATCCCGTCCTCAGAGGTGACAAGCCGCAGGATAACCGGGTAAGCATAGGTCCGCTGGTCACCCATTACGCCTACAGTCTTGACGGGGAGGAGGACCGCGAAAGCTTGCCAGAGACTGTGATAGAGACCGGAGGCATTGATCTCTTGGCGCACAATCATGTCTGCATCGCGCAGGATGGTGAGTTTCTCATAATCCACCGCGCCGAGAATCCGAATCGCGAGCCCCGGCCCGGGGAAGGGATGACGGTTGACAATCTCCTCGGGCAGACCCAGGACCCGACCAACCTTGCGGACTTCATCTTTGAAAAGACGGCGCAGGGGTTCGACGAGCTTGAAGCGGAGGTTCTTGGGTAGGCCACCCACGTTGTGGTGGGACTTGATGCGGACCGCCACCCGCTCGCCCGTGGCGGGGTCAATATTCTCACCGGAAGACTCAATCACATCGGGGTAGAGCGTCCCCTGAGCCAAGTAATCAAAGGGTCCCAGACGACTCGATTCCTCTTCAAAGACCTGGATGAACTCATGACCGATGCGCTTACGTTTCTCCTCGGGGTCACTCACATCCTTGATGCGCTCTAAGAAACGTTCGGTAGCTTGCACATGGACGACCGGGATGTGGAATTGGTCACGGAATAACTTAACCAACCGCTCTGGTTCTTCTTTACGCATAAAGCCTTGGTCAATAAACATACAGGTCAACTGGTCGCCAATCGCCCGATGGAGCAAAAAAGCCAAAGTAGAGGAATCCACCCCCCCCGACAGGGCCAGCAAAACACGCTTGGTCCCCACTTGGGCACGGACATCGGCAATGGATTCTTCAATAAAAGATTCTGGGGTCCAAGTCGGTTCACAGCGACAGATATTGCGGACGAAATTAATCAACAGGGCCATCCCACCCACGGAATGCACGACCTCGGGATGGAACTGAACGCCATAAAAATGCCGTTCGTGGTCTGCCATCGCCGCGCAAGGACTATTCTCGGTGTGGGCCAGCTTGACGAAGCCCTTGGGTAAACGGGTTACAGCATCGCCGTGGCTCATCCACATCGTTGTGCCGTCGGCAACATCTTTTAATAGATCCGTGCTGTTGTCCACTCGCAGACTGGCCCGCCCGTACTCGCGTTTCAAGGCCGGTTCAACCAAGCCGCCCGCTAGTTGCTGAGCCATCAACTGCATCCCGTAACACACCCCCAATACAGGAATCCCCAAATCCCAAAGCGCGGGGTCAGAGTGGGGCGCGTGGCGGTCGTAGACCGAGTTGGGTCCGCCCGAAAGAATGATCCCCTGGGGATTGCGCTCCCGAATCTCAGC
Organism: Candidatus Cyanaurora vandensis; assembly: GCF_013285555.1. Taxonomy (GTDB): domain Bacteria; phylum Cyanobacteriota; class Cyanobacteriia; order Gloeobacterales; family Anthocerotibacteraceae; genus Cyanaurora; species Cyanaurora vandensis. The sequence goes on from NZ_JAAXLT010000098.1 coordinate 19,985, forward strand.
GATGGGCGTACGATAACTGAGCACTTCAGAGTAGACCTGGAGTTCGCGGACGCGACGGGCAATTAGTTCGGAGTACTGGGAACCAAAATCCAGAATGACCAGCATCGGACGGTTAGCGTGAAAGGGGGTCGTTACCATGACTGCTCCCTAGCGACGCAGACCTAGGCGTTCAATCAACTGCTGGTACCGCTGAGTGTCAGACTTGGCGACAAAACTCAGGAGTCGTTTGCGTTGGTTAATAATTTTCAGGAGACCCCGGCGAGAAGCAAAATCCTTGGGATGGGCCTTGAGGTGTTCGGTGAGTTGTTTAACCCGCGCACTCAAAAGCGCGACTTGGACCTCAGGAGAACCCGTGTCGGTGGTGTGGACCTGATAGCTGCCAATGAGTTCTTGTTTTTGTGCTTGTAAGAGCGGCATGGTCATTGGTAAATTGACATTTATCTAAAGTAGCACAGGTCTAGTGGTGTAAGTCACACAATTCCCTAAGTAGGTCGCGCACCTTAGCTAAAAATCCCACGAAAAGCTCACCGAAACTTTATTACTACACCAAGGCTAATTGCCCACGCTTAATTAACTACCGCAACCGCCGCCATGAATCCCAATGCCGCTGGTCCCCATGCTCCTGAGCTAGAGTACTGTTCTTCTAGATATAACCATCATCAACTTATCCGTGCTCACTGGGACCTATTGGCAGCAGTGGCTTGGCAATCCTACCTGCAAGACGGACGCGGTGTCCTCATGGTGGAGGTGGTGCCCGCTGACCTGCGGGTGACCTATGTAGTTGGCCCACCTAAGAGCGTGTTGCGACGGGCCGTCAAGACGAGTCTCCTGGGGATGCTGCACGACTATGACCCCACGGCTGAAGTAGTCTGCTTGGTGGTCCAACACGGTCACTTCACACCTTACCGGATTGCCCAAAACCTATCGCCTGAAACGGCCTACCACCGTTACCAGGGCCGTTTGTGTGAATTCCAGTTAAATTAACGCGCCAATAGCACTAACAGGTCTCTAGCCAAAGCCCGGACTTCGTTTAACGGTAGGAGATTCAACTCAGCGACAGTCTGGACGCCATCACAGGCTTGTAGCCACTGGACCTGCGGGGGGGTGAGGGTGACGGGTTGATAATTGTAGTTAATCACTTTTTCGTTGGGCCAATAGCCGATATAGGGACAGCGGTGGGGGGTCGTTTGAAGCAATTCTGCATCTGTAGGTTGCCAAGAAGTCAGGGGGATGCGGGCGACAAAGAGTTCATAGTGGTTGGCAGTGGGATCTAGGAGTTCCACCAGTCGGTAGCGGTCACGCTCGGGTAGGGCCATCGCCCGCGCCAATAAATCTCCGCTCAACAGTCGCTCAATCTGCCAGAACTCTGGATTAGAGAAGCCCAAAAACGTCATCCCTGCCTGTTCAATTAAGTCAAACAAACTATGAACGGTGTAACAGGTCTCCTGGACCTGGAGGTACATATCAGCAAAGGAACTATCTTCCTTGTTATCCATCGCCCAATGCTCCCTTTCAAATCGGACCAAGGGATTATCCGCCGGTAGCGTCTTAAAAAGCTGACGACCCAAGGCCACGCCCTCAGTCACATCACGGGGAGCCAACAAACGCAAAGCTTCTTGCATCAGCGCAATCTCGCGGCGGCCCTGGGCACTGTACAAAAACAGATGCATCATGCCACCGGGAGTCAGCTGCTCCCGCAGGACCCGGAGACCCGCCGAGGGGTCCGCCAGATGGTGCAATACCCCCACACAGTTGATGAAGTCGTAGGTACCCGCACACACCTCCAGGAGACTCCCCTGCTCAAAAGTGACGTTACTAACGCCTGCCCGCTGACAGCGTTCCCGCCCCACCTCTAGGGCGACATCACTCAAATCCACCGCGAGAATTTGGGCTTGGGGATTCTGATAGCCCAGGTATTGACTACCAAAGCCCGTCCCACAGCCCGCATCCAGGATCTGAATAGCCATCTGCTCAGGACGATAGCCGTAGTACAAACTGTGGACCACCTGCCAACTCCATCGCCAATTCCAGCCTAAGGGCGGCATATCAAGGAGTGGTTCCGGGGGATAGGGGTAGGTATTATAAAAAGCCTGCACACGCTGGGTAACATCCATGAAAACACTCCGAGTCCTTGGGGAATCCTAGCGCATGGGAAAGGCCCCTCCGCCCCATGCCCTGACGGGCACGGGTAAATGGGGGACCAAGGCAGAAGAGGGAAGAGTAAAGAGTCGGTTAGAGGACGGGGTGTAATAAGCAATTGGACTATTTAAGTAGCAATTGAACCGGATAAGTTACTTACCCGCGCTCGTGGAGAGCTTTAGTTGCACGTGGGGGCCGCGCACGGCCCCCATGCGGAGGCGGGAGCGTGAGGGTGGAACCTAAGGTTCCTACCCTCACAGGCTGTTGAAAGCAGTGCCAACCACTATCTCCCCCGCACAAAACCCAAACTCAAGCACCATCACCCAGGAATGCTCAATCCTTACTCGGCTTCAGATTAGTTAAAATTCTCTACATCCAGCCTAGGAAAGATGGAATGTCTGTCCCAAGGGCAGTCTTTCATGGCTCACGAAGCTTTCTTGCGTTTCAACAACCAAAGGGCAAAGGCAATCCCTAGCCCATCAATCAGGACATCCAATACCCGTCCACCCCGGTTGACCACGAATAACTGGTGATACTCATCAGAGCAGGCATAGAGGAATGCTGTTAGTCCCGCCAGGGTGTAGGGACGGGCTGTGGGTCGCCATAGATTCCAACTCAGCCAAGTCAGCAGGGCGAACTCGCCGAAATGAGCTACTTTACGGACTGCACTATTCCAATCACCGAAAATATATTCCGTTTCCTTGACTGAACCGGGCTGGTCTGAGAACCAAAAAATAACCCCCATCCAGAGGAGGGTCAGCATCAACCAGACCCACTGTTTTCTCAGGAATACCATCGGTGCCTAGAACGATGACAGACTTACAATGATAAAACCTCGGCATAGAGAATCAGGTGGAACCCAAGTACAACCCCAAGGCAATCGAACATCACTGGCAGGATTACTGGGAGGCAACCGGGGCGGATCTAACCCCGGACCTGACCGGGGACCAGCCGAAATTCTATGCCCTCTCGATGTTCCCCTATCCCTCCGGGAACTTGCACATGGGCCATGTCCGTAACTACACCATCACCGATGTCTTGGCCCGCACGCGCCGGATGCAAGGGTACGCGGTTCTTCATCCCATGGGCTGGGATGCTTTCGGATTGCCCGCCGAGAATGCCGCCATTGACCGGGGTATTCCCCCTGCTCAGTGGACCTACCAAAACATTGCCCAGATGCGCTCAGAACTCAAACCCCTGGGCTTGTCCTACGATTGGTCCCGTGAAGTTGCCACCTGTCAGCCGGAGTATTACCGCTGGACCCAGTGGATCTTTTTGCAGCTCTTACAGGCAGGACTGGCCTACCAGAAACAAGCCGCCGTCAACTGGGACCCCGTGGACCAGACTGTGCTTGCCAATGAACAGGTAGACAGTGAGGGCCGTTCCTGGCGGTCTAAGGCCAAGGTCGAGAAACGGTTGTTGACTCAGTGGTTCCTGAAGATTACGGATTACGCCGAGCCTTTGTTGCAGGATCTCGACCAACTCACGGGCTGGCCCGAACGAGTCCGCACCATGCAGGCCAACTGGATCGGTAAATCCGTCGGGGCACATCTGACCTTCCCGGTAATGGGTTCGGATGAAAAAATCACGGTCTTCACCACTCGCCCCGACACGGTTTATGGCGTAACTTACCTCGTCCTCGCCCCAGAACACCCCTTAGTCGCCGTCGTCACTACCTCTGAGCAACAAGAAATTGTTGAAGCCTTCCAGCAAGTGGTTGCCAAAACCAGTGAAGAAGAGCGCACCAATGATGACCGTCTCAAACGCGGGGTTCCCACGGGCGGGTACGTCGCAAACCCGTTTACTAGACAGGAAATACCTATCTGGACGGCGGACTATGTTTTAGCGGAGTACGGAACTGGGGCCGTGATGGGGGTCCCGGCCCACGATGCACGGGATTTCTCGTTTGCTCAGCAGTACGGGTTGCCCATTGTCACCGTGGTCCAGGGCGGGGATGGACAATCGGCTTGGACGGGGGCGGGAAATTTAGTTAATTCTGGTCCCTTTGACGGGTTGGCGGCTCCAGTTGCCAAACAGAAGATTACCGAATATGCCGTAACCCAGGGCTGGGGACAAGCGCGGGTGCAGTATCGTTTACGCGATTGGCTCATCTCCAGGCAACGGTATTGGGGTTGTCCGATCCCTATAGTCTATTGCCCGGACTGTGGGTTAGTCCCGGTCCCGGAACAGGACCTCCCCGTGCGTTTACCCGAAGATGTAACGCTGAGTGGGCGGGGCGGTTCACCCTTGGGTCAGATGCCGGAATGGGTTAATGTCCCCTGTCCCCAGTGCGGGACCCCGGCGCGGCGCGAAACCGACACGATGGATACCTTTATTGATTCCTCCTGGTATTACCTGCGCTTTCCCGATGCTACCAACGCTGAAGCCATCTTTGACCCGGCCCAGACTAACCACTGGGCACCCGTGGACCAGTATGTGGGCGGGATTGAACACGCCATTTTGCACCTACTTTATTCCCGGTTCATCACCAAAGCTCTCCATGACCGGGGTTTAGTGACGTTTAATGAGCCGTTTTTGCGCCTGTTAACCCAGGGCATGGTCCAGGGTCTCACCTACCGTGATGCTACGGGTGCCTGTGTACCCTCCGCCCAAGTAAACCCCGAGGACCCCAGGAACCCGACCACCGGGGAGCCGCTGCGGGTTGCCTACGAAACCATGTCTAAGTCCAAGTACAACGGCGTCGCGCCCCAGGAAGTGATCACCCATTACGGGGCCGACACCGCCCGGATGTTCATCCTCTTTAAAGCTCCCCCCGAAAAAGAACTGGAATGGGCCACCACTGATGTCGAGGGCCAATTCCGCTTCCTCAACCGCATCTGGCGACTGGTCTACGAAACTCAGACCGCTCACCCCGCCCCCGCCACAGACAAAGAACTCAAAGCCCTCCGGCGGGCGATTCATCTAGCGATCAAAGAGATCACCGAGGACCTAGGACCCGAGGACCTCCAGTGCAACACCGCCATTGCAGAACTGATGAAACTGGTCAATAGCTTGGGCGATTTCCCTGACCGCACCCACGCCCTTTTCCAAGAAGCCCTCCACACGCTAGTCAAGCTCTTGGCCCCCTTCGCGCCCCACCTAGCAGCAGAACTCTGGTCCATCCTTAGTCCCACCACCTCATCCATCCATCAGCAATCCTGGCCCATCTACGATCCCATCGCCTTGAGCCTGGAAACCTTCACGCTGGTCATTCAAGTCAACGGTAAAGTACGCGGCAACCTGGAAGTCCCCCTCGACACCCCCCAAACTGAACTAGAGACCCTGGCCCTCAATCTTGAAGGAGTCCAACGCCACACCCTGGATAAGACCATCCGTAAAGTGATCCTTGTCCCCCAAAAACTCCTTAACTTCGTCGTGAGTTAACCCCGGCCTACAATTAGAAAAAACGAGGAACCGCACGTGTTGACCCGCACCCCGCAAGCTGTCGCCGCACCGGGGACCCTAGTGAACCCCGCCACCCGCAGCCAGAGCGCACCGCCGCCCCAATGGAAAGTGATTGTTCTCAACGACGACTTCAACACCTTCCAACACGTCCACCGCTGTCTGATGCGCTACATCCCCGGTGTGAGTGATGCCCGCGCCTGGGAACTGACCAATCAAGTCCATGAACAGGGAGCCGCAACCGTCTGGGTGGGCGACCTAGAACAAGCTGAACTCTACATTGAGCAACTCAAACGTGAGGGTCTAACCGTAGCTCCCCCAGAGCGCGACTAGTCTTCGTCAATCTCAATTAGAGTGGGGCCTTTGTTCTCAGCCTCAGCATCGGTCGGGTCTTCGTAACGCTCGATAATCACCCGTACCTGCGTTACCAAGGCTGCCACCGCGCCAATCGCCGCCAAGGGTGCAGCAAACCAAGCCAGTCCAGCCCCAGCCGCAACGCCCAGGGTCAGGGGGACTTCGAGGAGGGTCCGCTGCCCGGTGCTGTCTTTAATAATTACGCGGCGGACATTACCCTGTTCCAGGATTTCCTTGACTTTCTCGACGAGCTTGTTGCCAGCGACGGTGAATTCTTCAAAAAAACTGCGGGGTGGTGGGTTCATAGCCAGGATTGATGACGACCTCCTGATCATAGCCCTGCGAGACTCTGTAACCAGATGGTCCTCAAAAAGTTATCTTGGATACTACTTTGCGTTGATCATCCCATGGCTGAACCCCTTAACCGCTACAGTGCCCGCATCACCCAACGCGCTTCCCAAGCAGCTTCTCAGGCCATGCTCTACGGCACCGGACTGACGGAGGCCGATCTGTCTAAGGCCCAAGTCGGCATCGCCAGTATGTGGTATGAGGGGAACACCTGTAATATGCACCTCCTCGATCTCGCTGCTCTAGTCAAACAAGGGGTCCAGGCGAGCGATCTCGTCGGGCTGCGCTTCAACACAATTGGGGTCAGTGATGGGATCGCCATGGGTACGGCGGGGATGAATTTCTCCCTCCAGTCGCGGGACCTGATTGCCGACTCCATCGAAACCGTCATGTCTGCCCAGTGGTACGACGCGCTCGTGGCCCTCCCTGGTTGTGACAAGAATATGCCCGGTGCCCTGATTGCCATGGGCCGTCTGAACCGCCCCAGTCTCATGGTCTACGGCGGGACGATCCAAGCGGGCTGGTTGGGGAACGAGAAATTAGATATCGTCTCGGCCTTCCAGGGCTATGGGCAGTTCATCCAGGGCCAACTTGACCGCGAGGGCCTCACCGCTATCCTCAAGCACGCCTGTCCGGGAGCGGGAGCTTGTGGGGGGATGTACACCGCGAACACGATGGCCTGTGCGATTGAAGCCTTGGGGATGACCCTGCCCTACAGTTCCTGCACCCCCGCCACCGACCCCGCGAAACAGGCAGAATGTCTCCAGGCCGGGGCCGTGGTCCGCAACCTGCTGGAACTGGACCTCAAACCCCGCGATATCATGACCGAAGCGGCTTTCCACAATGCGATTACTGTAGTGATGGCCCTGGGCGGCTCGACCAATGCGGTCCTACATCTAATTGCCATGGCAAGGGCAGTCCAGGTCCCGCTTGAACTGGCGGATTTTCAAGAAATCAGTGACCGGGTACCTTTTATTGCCGATCTCAAACCGAGCGGGGCCTACGTGATGGAAGACCTGCACCAAGTCGGCGGGACCCCGGCAGTATTGAAACTCCTCCTCGCAGTGGGTTTGATTGATGGCAGTTGTTTAACTGTGACGGGCCGGACTTTAGCGGAGAACTTGGCTCCCTTACCGGGCCTTACCCCCGCTCAAAAGATAATCTTTCCCCTGGACCAGCCCATCAAAGCCTCGGGCCACCTGCAAATCCTCTATGGCAATCTCGCGCCCCAGGGTGCCGTCGCCAAAATCACGGGTAAAGAAGGACTGACCTTCACCGGACCCGCCCGGGTCTACGACTCCGAGGAAGCAACCCTCGTCGCCTTGGAACAAAAAGAGATTCAAAAAGGTGATGTGGTAGTAATTCGCTACGAAGGTCCCAAGGGGGGGCCGGGGATGAGCGAGATGCTGACAGTGACGGCTGCCATCATGGGGGCCGGGTTGGGAAAAGAGGTAGCCTTGATTACCGACGGGCGGTTCTCTGGGGGGACCCACGGTTTTGTGGTCGGTCATGTCACCCCCGAAGCCCAGGATGGCGGCTTGCTGGCCCTACTGCAAGACGGCGACCGCATTACCCTGGATGCCCAGACCCGTGAGATTACCGCCCATCTGAGTGAGGACGAGATTGACCTACGCCGCCAAAGCTGGCAGGCCCCCGCTTTCCGAGCGACCCAGGGCACCCTACTCAAATACATCAGGAATGTGAGTACGGCAACGGATGGCTGTATCACCGATAAAAATTAAGAATTATAAAGACTTTTAGGGGATCATTCGCGGTTGTACGTCCCTAGGTAGGATTGGGGCAACGTGTGACAGGAATCCCATGGACTGGCTGGTGGTATGTGGCTTAGACGGTGCGTTGATAGGGGATGAAGCCGCCCTCACCCAGGTAAATGCGGCGCTGGCCCAAGCCCGTCCGCGCTTAGTTTTGGCCTATCTGACCGGGCGTTCCCTTAGCTCCGTCATGGAACTTAAAGAACAGGTCCCCTTACTCCCGGCGGATTTGCTGATCTGCGATGCGGGCACCAGTCTCTACCGCCGCAATGGCGAGAGCTACACCCCCATCGTCGAGTGGATGAACCTCCTCAATGGTGACTGGAACCGCAACCGGGTAGAGGCGATTGCCCATAGTTTCCAACTCATCGAACAGGCCCAAGAGCACCAAGGTCCTTTCAAGTGCAGTTATTACCTAGACCCCGCCCAGGCCGAAGTGCTACCCCGACTCCAGGAGCAAGTGGCCCTCATTGATGCCTATGTAGTCTACAAAGCGGGCTTCCTGGATATCCTGCCTACTAACAGTGCGGAGGTCGTAGATTACCTGCGGACTTTGTTGGGGGTTACGGAGGAAAAAACCATAGTCTGTGCCGGGGTATTTACCGATGAACATTACACCGAGTTGGGAGTCAAGAGTGTGGTGGTGCCCCCGGCTGCCATGGCTAGTCCGCACAATGGCACCCTGACTTATCACGCCCAAGCTCCCTACGGTCTAGGTGTCCTCGAAGGGCTGCGGTACTGGGGACTACTGACGGTTTGAGCAAGTTTTGAGCACAGTGGGCTTTGCTTTAGACTCCCCGGAGGTGCCTTGACAGACCCCTACCCCTTGCCTATGCTGAGATCAGGTTAACCCTGGTTTAGGGTTATTTTGCCGTCCTTTTTAAGGAAATCATTTGCGCTCAACACCCTCACCCCGTCGCCCCGTTAAGACCCAGCGTGCAGACGCTCCCTACATCAATGACCGCGTCCGTTTCCCACGGGTCCGGGTGATTGACAATGAGGGACAGCAGCTAGGGATTATGACGTCGCGCGAGGCCCAGACCATTGCCCAGGAACAAGAGCTAGACTTGGTCCTCGTTAGCCCAGACGCTGATCCGCCGGTTTGCCGGATTATGAACTACGGCAAGTTCAAATTTGAACAAGAGAAAAAACAGCGCGAAGCTAAAAAGAAACAACATACAGTTGAAGTCAAGGAAATCAAGATGCGTTACACCATCGAGAGCCATGACTATCAAGTACGCATCCGCAACGCGCAAAAATTCTTAGCGGAAGGCGATAAAGTCAAATGCACCATCATGTTCCGGGGCCGCGAGATCCAGCACGCCGATATTGGACGTAAGTTACTTGTCCGGCTGGCTCAAGACTTGAGTGATATCGCGGATGTCCAGCAAGAACCTCTCACTGAGGGCAAAAACATGATCATGATTCTTGGACCGAAGAAGGTTCAAAGTTAGCTAAACGGGGCGGGGATCATAACTTAAACTGGGCCGCTCCGTAGTTTTTTTAATGATTCAGCCTGGATTATCTTAAGAACTTGTAAAGTCTAGGGCCTGAAATGGGGATCACGCCTAAAGTTAGAAACAAGATACCTCCTAACTGCGTCCTAAGCCCCCCTATTCGTAGAGGGGCTTTTTTTATGCCTAGGGCGGCTTACGATGGTATAGCCCGTCCTGACGAAGAACTATGCTCGCGCCACTGTTTCCGGTAACCTCTGTCGTCGGGCAAGACCAAGCCAAGCTGGGTCTATTATTGGTGGCGGTGGACCCCGGCTTGGGGGGTGTGGTCCTGTGG